>CAZRJS010000006.1:24252-38921 GCA_964600565.1 Candidatus Woesearchaeota archaeon
ACACTTAAACTATTAACATCTCTTATAATAAAAGTAACATCATAATCTTCTTCAATAGGTTCTGCATAAAAACCAAGAATTGCAGTGTCTTCAGGATTTGTTTTTCCAGAGCAAGATAAACTTGATGCAATTCCAGTAACTTTTATATTATAATCTCCCCCTTCTAAAGGAGTCCATTCAAAAGAAAATTCTTTAGCATTAGCAAGATTAGGATTTGCATCAAGTAAATAATTTTCTGAATAAACAATTGCATTATTTGTATTAGTTATTTCATAATTTACATTTGTTTTTACAGGAGTTTTTTCAAAATTATTATTTGCATAATTACTTATTTTGTTATAAGTCACTGTTACTAATTCTCCTTGTTGTGCAAATTGTGGAGTTGCAGTTAAATCATTAATTATAGTGTAACATTGATCTCTTGGTCTTTCAGGCCAGACATAAATTTGTTTTTCTGAATATTGTTCAAAACTTGAAGAACACTGACAGTCTGTTACATCTGTTGTTACACGAACTGTATAATCTCCTTTTTGTTCAGGTATCCATATAAACTGAGTATTTTCTGAACTATCCATTAAAATATTTAAATTTTTATAGTCAGAGTAAACAATATTATTCTGTTCATCTATTATATTTAAGGTTACTCTTGTTTCAGCAGAATAATAATCTTCATATCCTGAAGGGAACCAGTTTAGGTTTAAGTCTGTAAAAGCACTATAAGCATCTGCTTCTAATAATGCTTTAATATCTACTATTACAGGTTCATTGAGATAATTTTGATTTGTTATACTAAAAGAATCAATTGGAGAATGGCAATTTTGAGCTTTATTCATTTCATAATCATATTCTAGATTTACTCCATATCCCCAGACCCATTCGTTATATTCTTTAGGTAAGTAACATTCTACAAATGAGAAATGTGAATAATGGTCTGGATTTGATTGAGTTGAAGAAGGATTATAAGGATATTCAAATGTAAAAGAATTTGAAGAACCTGTATTTTCATTTACTATAAGTTGTCCTTGAGATGAGCATTCTGAATCTAAACAAGTATATAAAATTTCTTGAACGCCTGTAACTTTGTTTGTTGTTGCACCTTCATAAAAAATATCTGTTTGTATAACTCCTGTTAAAGCATAAATTGTAGCAATACTAAGTAAACTTATTAATATTAATGTAAATAAATTAAATTTTTTCATTTTTGTTTTTGTAAAATTTGTTTTCATCTTGTTGCTCCTCCAGAACTTCCAGAACCCCCGGCAGCTCCACAACCATTACCTCCAATTCCTCCACCACCTCCAGTAACACCCCCAATTCCTCCACCAATTCCTCCCCCATCCATATCTTTAAGAGGTTTTTTATTTAGAGAATATAAAGTAATTTTTTTATCAGAATTAGATTTTTTTTTAGAATAGATTTCCCTATCTTTTCCTTTTCCAATAAAATAAGCTATTAATGTTCTTTGTATGCCTTCTTTGTTTACATAACATGGAACTATTGTGGTTAAAGCATGAATATCATCTTCCTTTAAACTAGGTATTTGTTTAATTTTTTTTTCTAATTTTGAAAGATTTGTTATTTTTTCCCATTGCTTTCCTTCAACTAATACATTATAGTCGTCCTTTTTAGAATCCATAACAAGATAACCTTCTTCTGAATTATTAAAATAAAAATTAAATCTATTCATATTTTCTTTATTTAATATAGTTGTTACTTTAGGCATTACCCCTGATTTTTGCAAATATTTTGATAGATTTCCTAATTTTGTGTTTTGATGAGCACAACCTAAAGAAAGAGTATTTATTAATAAACCAATTCCAAGAGTAGATATCAAAGCAATTCTTTTGAGGGGGTTTTGTTTTTCTTTCATATTTTTCCTATCACCCCTGTATAAACTATAAAATAGTAACTTTCGCTATTTATAAATTTTTCTATGTTCAAAGGAGATAATTAAATATTTCTCTGCACTAAAAAATTCTCCTTTTTTTGATAATTTTTTCTTAAAAACATGCTTTTTACATTTTCTTTTTTATATTCAAAGAACTCAAAAATGAACTAAATCTAATTTTCATCTTGGAATTTTTATTTATAACTAATTTTCTATAAACAGTTTCACCAAAGCTTATTTCCAAAAACCTTAAATAATCTGTTTTTTTAAGTTAAATATGGTTAAAAAAAGAGGAGATAACAGAAAAAAGTTAAGTTCTTCTAGATTTCAAAGAATTTCAAAATTTAGAAATGTATTTAGAGAGCATACAATAGCTGCAATAACAGCTGCTTTCGGATTTTTAATTGCTTTAAGTTGGAGAACACCAATTCAACAATTCATAGATAAGATTGTTACTAATTTTAATCTTAAAGGAAATGAGATTTTAATCCAGGTAATAACAGCTATTTTAGTAACCTTGCTGGCGGTTATTAGTTTAATTTTTTTATCTAAATGGGATTCTAAAAAAGAAAAATAAAGTTATTTTTTATAATATAATTTTATTATCTAAACTAATTAAATTAAAATAATTTTTAAAATAGTAATGTTTAAATAAAGTTCTTCTTCTAACTTAAAATGGCAAATAATTTTTATAAAGAATCAATAGAAATGCATGAAAAGTTTAAGGGAAAATTAAAAATTTGTTCAAAGGTAAAATTAGAAAATAAACATGATTTATCTCTGGCTTATACTCCTGGTGTTGCAGGGGTTTGTGAAGAAATTTCTAAAAATAAAAAAAAATCTTTTGATTTAACAATGAGGGGCAATTCTGTTGCAATTGTTTCTGATGGTTCTGCAGTTTTAGGTTTAGGTAATATTGGTCCAGAGGCAGCTATACCAGTGATGGAAGGAAAAGCAGTTTTATTTAAAGAATTTGCAGATATAGATGCAATCCCTTTATGTATAAATACCCAAGATAGTAATGAAATTATTTCTTTTGTGAAAAATATTGCCCCTAGTTTTGCAGGGGTTAATTTAGAAGATATTTCAGCACCAAAATGTTTTGAGATAGAAGAAGCATTACAAGAGATTGGAATACCTGTATTTCATGATGACCAGCATGGAACAGCTATTGTTGTTTTAGCTGCACTTATAAATTCGCTTAAACTCGCAAAAAAAGACTTTAATGAAATTAAAATAGTAATTAATGGTGCTGGAGCTGCAGGAACAGCAATATTAAATTTCTTAAAATGTGTTGATTGTTCTTCTAAGTTATGTAAGCCAGTTAAAGAAATAATTGTTTGTGATTCAAAAGGAATTATCTCAAAAAATAGAATGGATTTAAATCAAGCTAAGAAGAAAATTTTAGAAATAACAAATAGTGAAGATATTCAAGGGGGTTTAGCTGAAGCAATTAAAGGTGCTGATGTTTTTATAGGTGTTAGTAAAGGAAATCTTTTAACTAAAGAAATGATGAACTCAATGAATTCTAAGCCAATTATTTTTGCAATGGCAAATCCTATTCCAGAAATAATGCCTGATAAAGCTAAAGAATATGGGGCTTTTATTGTTGGAACTGGAAGAAGTGATTATCCTAATCAGATAAATAATCTGCTTGCTTTTCCAGGAATTTTTAGGGGAGCAATTGATGCTAAAGCAAAAAAAATAACTAATAAGATGAAGCTCTCTGCATCATTGGCAATTGCAGATTCTGTTGAAAATCTTGACAGGGAAAATATAATCCCTTTTATTTTAGAAAAAGATATTTGTACGAAAGTGGCTGAAGCTGTTAAAAAAGCAGTTTAAAGTTTTAATTTCAAAAATTATAAAAACGCTAAATAAGTTTTAGATAGATGTTATATACAAATTCTGATGGGGGTGCAAGAAATAATCCTGGACCTGGAGCAATAGGGATTATTGTTAGAGATGAAAAAACAATTTTAACAAAATATAGTGCATATATTGGTGCCCAAGTAACAAATAATATTGCAGAATACGAGGCATTAATAAAAGCTCTTGAGTTAGCAAGCAAATTTAAAGATAAAGAATTAACTTGTTTTTTAGACTCTGAACTTGTTGTTAAGCAACTTTTAGGAGAATACAGGGTTAAAAACCAAACTCTTTTAAAATTATTCCAGAAAGTCCAAAAATTACAAGACAAATTTGATAAGATAATTTATGAGCATGTTTCAAGATGGGATAAGTATCAGCAAATAGCTGATGAATTATTAAATGATGAATTAAACAAAAGAGGTTTTTATAAAAAGAGTTATTATCGGAAGAAATAAGGTTATACTTAATATTTATAAAATTTAAATTATATAATTTTTAATGAAAATCAACTCACTTACATCTAGAATACCAAAAATTCCTTTAACTGCACTAGCTTTTTATCTAACAGTACTTATACTTTGGAATCTTAAATTAATCCCTCCTCCCACCGAAATAGTTATATTATTAGAAAATATATATAATCAATTTGGATTTTTTGGGTTGTTTATTGCAACTTTTTTAGAAGGCATTGTTTATCTTGGACTTTACTTTCCTGGATCATTCATAATTGCACTTGCAGTATTCTTCTCTGATGGAAAATTCATATCTTTATTGAATATTAGTATTCTTGTTGCTTTCACATTAACTCTAACTGCTTTCATAAATTATTGGTTAGGGAAACACATTTCATTTAAAAATAAGGAAGAAATTCATGTTTCAAGAAAAAAAACTAAAGGATTATTTGCTTCAATGCTCCATCCGAATCTTTTAGCTTTTTATTTTTTTAACGAAGGAATAGAAAAAGGAAACATAAGAAAGATTGCTTGGATACCAATTTTAATAATCCCTTATGGTTTATTTTTTGCTTATATGCTCTCGATATTTTCAACATTTGCAAAACAGAAACTCGAAAGCCCAACATTTTTATTAAGTTTGATAATTCTTTGGATAATACTTGCTTTTGTATTTGGGAGAAGGAAATAATCACCTCTTTTTTAAATTGTTAATCCTCTTCCTGTTTAAAGCCTAATTTTTCCATTAAATTTCCTTCTTTATTCATCTTCAATAATTTTTTATAAGCATTTTTATTTAGTTTCCTGTAGTTATCTGACGGAACTAAATATTCTGCTTCAAAGAAATTTTCATATATTTTCTCTTTTTTTCTAACTGGAAATTCTGCTTTATTAAAAATTTTTAACCAATCATCTCCTAATTCTTCTTTGAGCTTTTTTTCTAACTCATTGTTCAGAGTGTAATTAGCAATTTTTTTAGCTTCATTTATTATACCTTTTAGTTTTATTATCTGTAGGTTATATCCTCCAGCTTTATCTAATATTGCCTGACTTATCTTAGGGGTTTTTTTTGCTCCTCTATTAAATGACTTATATTTTTTCAGAGCAATTGCTTTGTTTGTTCTCAAGGTTTGAATTTCTTCTTTTAGCAGGTGATAATTTTTTATCAAACTTTCTGCTAGTGAGTCATATTCAGAACTTTTAGTATCACGAGGAACAATCCAACCTATTCTCCCTCTTATTGTGTTCCGTATTTTGTAAACAACTGATCCATAATTGTTAAAAGCTTCTTTAATGGCAGAATACTTTTTATTTATTTTTTCTGGAATTTCCAATCCATTTTGGATTTTTACTAAGGCATCTTCTAATTTTCTTGATTTTTTATCTCCAGCAATTTCATAACCTTTTATTTTTCTTTGAATTTTGTTTATAATCTCATCTTTTTTGTCTTCAAATTTATAAGTGTATTTTCCTCCAATAAAAGTTTCCATTTTCCATTTTCCTCCACTTGTTTCCAGTTATTTCTGGCTCTGTGTGAAAACCTGGTTAGACCAGATTTATGTGATGTTTTTGGTTTATTTTCCATCTTAATTTTTTAAATTAAGAATTGTATATAAAATTCTGTTGTGGAAATCTCTACAACAATTAGAATGGAAATTATTTGTGGGAAAAGATATAGAAAAGAATATGCCTGTTAATTTTTATAAGGGGAGTTATTATAGAAAAAAATAATCACCTCTTTTTTTGGGGCACTAATCCTCTTTCTGTTTAAATCCAATCGTTTTCATTAGTTATTTCAAGTCTTGCTTTTTTTATTATTCTTTCTTCTTGACTTTCTCTAATTTTGCTGTTATATGCTCTCATTTCTCCTTCAATAATCTCTTTAGGTAATTTGTAACCATAGCTTTTATTGATTAAACAACTCAGTGCATTTGCATTTCCAATTCTTCCAGTTACATATCCTCTTGGATCTTCTTCAAGGGTAACAAGGTTTCTAAAACCAGAATGATAACCTCTATTTTCTGTGGGATATTCAATCACTCTAATCTTATTTAAATCACAACTTGTTTCAAGAGTTTCATATGTATATACATCCTTATTTGGATATGGGAGGGACCCTTCTATTTTATTCATCTCATAAGCAATTTTTGAAGCTACATCTTTATATTCTTCCATTTTCCATTTTCCTCCACTTGTTTCCAGTTATTTCTGGCTCTGTGTGAAAACCTGGTTAGACCAGATTTATGTGATGTTTTTGGTTTATTTTCCATCTTAATTTTTTAAATTAAGAATTGTATATAAAATTCTGTTGTGGAAATCTCTACAACAATTAGAATAAAAAATAGTTATTGGGGAAATAAATTTTTAAGAATATACTTATTATTTTTTATAAGAAGAATTCCATAAAATTTCAAAATAATTTTTGTATGCTTCTGCTGCGAATTTATTTTTTATGATTACTGCTTCTGGAATATCTGTCCATAGAATTAAGGCGATTTTATCTGCATAAATATTTGTTGTAATAATTGTTTGAGCAACTGATTTTGGAAAAAACCTTAAGTTTGTTGTTTTGCTTGGATTTAATTCTTCTTTTTTATTTTTTTGGACAATGTGCCTAACTTTTATTTTATTTTTTTCAAGACCCTTAATAAAATGACTTGAATAATAAGGCATTTTTTTTACAAATTCTCCTGAAGAATCAATTACTAAATTCTCTCTTTCTTTAGCTTCCTTGAGGATATCTTGGAAAACTGATTTAAGTCCCTTTTTACCATTATATATAGAAACCTGGGATTTTTCTTCTGTTTGATTAAACAGTTTTTTCAAATCTGGAATCATCTCATCTACTATCTCTTCTTTTTCTTCCAAATAACTTTTTAATCTTTCTGGAGAATTTGCAGAGAATTTTTTCCTATTTGCTTCAAGAACATATTTCACAAGTCCTTTATTTAATAATGCTTTAAGAGAATCATAGCAAGCACTTCTATCAATATTAGATTCTTTTGCGATTTTACCTGCCATACTTGGACCAAGTTTAATCAAAATTAAATAAATTTTAGATTCATTATGGCCTAAACCAATTTTTTTAAGTTTCTCTCTTATATTTTCAAATTGCATTTTATTATAACTCTTGATTTTTCCATTTACCTGTATATTTTGCTTTTCCTTTACATTTAGCTAAAACAAGATGGCAAATTTTTGTTCCAGGAATTAATTTTATTTTATTTGGTCCGGCATTATAGATTTCTAAAACTTGTTTATTTGAAACTCCTGGAGATATAAAAGGCGCAGTAATATGACTCATTAATCCTATCCTTGCATATCTTGACCTTGAATTCAAAAATCCACAAATATTTTCAGGAAGAGTAATTTTTTCTTTTGTTATGCCCAAAACAAGTTCCCCTGATTTTAATAAATAACCTTTAGAAATATCAATTAACTCTGTAATTTTTTTATAATCCACATCTTCATTTATTATTTTTTGTTTTGAATTAAAAATTCTTATCTTCTTATCAAGAGTCAAATCAATTGATGCTGCACCAATTGATGATTTATTTAATCCTTTAATTATCACTTTCTTTTTTTGAAGCAATTTTATAATTTCTGGTTTAGTAAAAATCATATTATCTTAAGATATTCTTGTATTTAAGTTTTTAGTTGTTGTGGATAATCCCCCTACAATTTAATTTATTATTCACATAGCTTCTTTGATTTGTCTTACTCTTTCATTAACTGTTCCAGGAGTTATTCTAATAGGTTCATATCCAAAGTTCATATAAATACCCTTGAATTTTTCTTCAAGTTTAAGAGCTTCTTTTTGGTTTTCCCTCCTTAAGTTATTGGTTTTAGTTTCTCCAAAATTTTCTATAAGAAATATCTTATTGTATTTTGGAATTAATGCATATATCTTTTTTTCTGTTTTTGACCCTTTTGTATATGCTAATCCATCAAGTATGCCCCTATCTATGAATACCTTTTTAATTCCTTCTGGAATTCTTTGTTCTCTCTTAATTTGAAGATTAAGAATTCTTTCCTGAAAATCCCAATATTCCCAAGGATGCAAAATTCCGTTTGCTTTTTGAAGTTTTATGATATCTTCTGCTGCTTCTTTTATAATATATTCTCCAGCTTCTTCTAAGGCAAGCAAGATAGTGCTTTTTCCGCTTCCTGGTCCTCCAGTTAATACATATTTTTTCATTTTTTTATTATTGCTCTAATGAGTCTCATCTACAATTTTCAAAAAAATTAAATTTATATTTTCTTGTTGTAGAGATTTCCACAACAGAATTTTATATACAATTCTTAATTTAAAAAATTAAGATGGAAAATAAACCAAAAACATCACATAAATCTGGTCTAACCAGGTTTTCACACAGAGCCAGAAATAACTGGAAACAAGTGGAGGAAAATGGAAAATGAGCGATTATTGGATTAGAGAACAAGTAGCAGAAACACGTAGCAAAGAGATAATGGAAAGAGGAAGTGGAGTTTGTTGGACAGAACCACCAAACCAAAAAGATATAGAGGAAACTAAAAGGCATACACTCTATAGAAATGGGAAATTTTATGAGGCTGTGGAGTTAAATCCAAGGAAACCTTACAAGAGGAAACATATGCTTTCAATAAGTATAAATGGTAAAGAACATGACCATAACAGGGTATTTACAAGAGGAACTTCCATGGATGATATAGCAAACACAATAGATAGGGAAATAGAAATAAGAAAAAAAAGAAGAAATTCTCAAAGTTATGAAAGAGAACAAGAAATTAATAACATAAATAAAAGTTTAGATAGAATAGCAGAACGCTATGAAAGAAGCGGAGACTCACATGACTTTATAGGGGAATAGAAATAAAGTAGAAGAATATAAAAGAAAACAAAAAAAAGAGGTGATAAAATTTATTAGCATCTTTTATTTTTATAGGATTATTTTATCCTGGTTTTATTGAATTCCTTTTATTTTAGTAATTCTCTCTAAAAAAACCTGATTTTTCATATTTTTTTAATCTTTCAAGATTTCAAAAATAAACATAATCTAATTTTTACCCTTAAATTTTTATTAATAATTAATTTTTTATTAATTACTCTCTTTTTATGTTGTAATTAATTTTCTTGTGAAAGAAATATATTATTAATAGTTTTACAAAATTTTCTAGTACAAAAAATTGTTTTACAAAAGCTGATATCACAAAAATATAAAAACTAAACTTTCTTTTATTAAAGATGATTGAAGCAAAAGGGCGTGAAAAACAAATAATAAATGAAAGATTAAGAAAAATTAAGGAATTAAGAGAACAAAATATTAATCCTTATCCTAATAAATTTGATAAAAAAGATAATTGTGAAGAGTGTTTAAATTCTAAGATAGGGATAGAAGTTAAAACAGCTGGAAGAATTATGACTAAAAGAGTGCTTGGGAAAATTTCTTTTGCAAAATTAAGAGATGGATTCGGAGAAATTCAACTTGTTTTTCAGAATGAGAAAACTCCTGAGAAAGTAATAAATTTGTTTAAAAAATATGTGGATTCTGGAGATTTTATTGGAATTAATGGAAAAGTTTTCAAAACAAAAACAGGAGAAAAATCTATTTTAATTAAAGGGCTGGAAATTTTAAATAAATCAATTTTGCCTCTTCCTGAAAAATGGCATGGTATTCAAAATAAAGAAGATAGATATAGAAAAAGATATCTGGATATGATTATCAATCCTGAGATGAAGGAAATCTTTGAGAAAAAAGAAAAATTTTGGGAAGTAACCAGGAATTTTATGAAAGAAAAAGGTTTTATTGAAGTTGATACACCTATTTTAGAAATTACTGCAGGAGGTGCTGATGCAAGACCATTTATAACACATCATAATGATTTTGATATAGATGTTTATCTAAGAATTTCTGTGGGAGAATTATGGCAAAAAAGATTAATGGCTGC
The DNA here is from genome assembly GCA_964600565.1 of Candidatus Woesearchaeota archaeon. Classification (GTDB taxonomy): domain Archaea; phylum Nanobdellota; class Nanobdellia; order Pacearchaeales; family GW2011-AR1; genus CAZRJS01. The sequence goes on from CAZRJS010000006.1 coordinate 34,393, forward strand.
GAATTTTGAAAAAACATTTGAAATTGGAAGAATTTTTAGAAATGAAGGGAGTAGTCCAGAGCATTTACAAGAATTCAAAAATATGGAATTTTATTGGGCATATGCAAATTATACAGATGGAATGAAATTAACAAAATTATTATTTAGAAAAATTGCTAAGGAAGTTTTTGGTAGAACAAAATTTAAAAAAGGAGATTATGAATTTGATTTATCTAATGAATGGAAGGAAATTGACTATAAAAAAGAAATTCTAAATAAAACAGGAATTGATATTTTTAAAGAAAATGAAAAAAATATGGAAAAAAAATTAAAAGAATTAAAAATTGAATCTGGGGGAGATAGCAGAGAAAGACTTGTTGATAGTTTATGGAAATATTGTAGGAAAAAAATTTCTGGTCCTGCTTTTTTAATAAATCATCCAAAAATTGTTTCTCCACTTTCTAAATCTAAGAAAGATAATCCTGAATTAACAGAGAGATTTCAGATAATAATTGCTGGAACAGAAATAGGAAATGGTTACTCTGAATTAAATGATCCAATTGACCAAAAAGAAAGATTTGAAAAACAGCAAGCAATGAGGGATGCAGGAGATAATGAAGCACAAATGGCAGATTACGAGTTTATTGAAATGCTTGAATATGGAATGCCTCCTGTTTGTGGTTTTGGTTTTGGTGAAAGACTTTTTAGCACATTAATAAATAAATCAGTAAGAGAATGTCAGTTGTTCCCATTAATGAAATCTGAGCATAAAGATAATTCTAAAAAAAAGAAAAAATAAATGAGATAAGATGTCAATTATTGTTAAATCAAGTATTAAGAAACTTGTGAAAGAAATCGATAGAGAGAATAACTTAAGCAGTGTAGCTGAAGAAGTTGGAGTAGCTCTTGAAAAAAAAGTTGAGAATTTATTAGGTGAAGCTATAAAAAGAGCTAAAGCAAATAACAGAAGAACTCTTCAGGCAAGAGATTTATGAATTTACTAATGAGAGTAAATTATTATGTCCTCCACTTTTCCTCTTTTAAAACCAGAGGTATAAGTTCCTTTTATATAAACCCCTCTTACTAATTCTTCCCCTAATCTAATTTTTGGATTTATTTTTGATTTTTCTAATTTTAAAGGAATTATTTTTTTAGTCTCATCTTTTTTATACATAATATCTAAATCAAGACACCCTTCTCTTGGAAAAATTGCATCAATTCTTCCTTCAAAATCTTTTTTACTCATAATAAGCTATCTTTTAGTGACCTAATAAGTTTTATTGCGTTTAATAATTTCTTTAAGAAGTTTTTAAAGTAACATTAATAAACTATTTTCTTTTTTCTTAATTTATGCCTAAAAATAAATCAAAAGGGAGTAAAATAGAGAGGGAGCTTTTTCAGAAATTTGTAGAAAATAATTATAGGGCTGTTAGAGTTGCAGGTTCAGGAATGGCTGAAAATGCAGATTGTGATTTGCTTGCTGGAAAATCTGGGAAAGGAGGGAGGAAATATGCAATAGAGGTTAAATCAAGTAAAAAACCAATTAAGTATATATCAAAAGACCAAATTGAAAGATTTCTAATTTTTTCAAGTATTTTTGGATTAAAACCTGTTATTGCATTAAGATTTAATAGAGAAGGATGGTTATTTATTAATCCAAAATATCTTAAATCTACAAGGGAGAATGGGAAAAATTTTTTTATAAAATTAGAAACAGCAAGAAAAAAAGGAAAAAAATTTGCTCAATTTTTTAATTAATCACAAGCTTCTGTATAAATGTTACGATCTTTTTTATCTAAAATAAAATAATAATTAACCCAATTTTTCCCTTTAGAATTTGTTTCATAATCAAGATAGATTTTATTTGGGGAAATAAGTAAATCATGTTTACCTTGAATCTGCATCTTTTCAATTTTATTTTTTTTGTTAGGTTTAACTGAAAATTCTGTAATTTTTTTATGGTTTTTTAAATGAATCCCTGTTGTACATCCAGAAAATTTTCCCACAAGATTTTTTCCAAGTGTCATTTGTTGATTATTTTTCATTAGAATACTCTGTTTTCTAAGTACGTCTATTATCAGAATAAGTTAATTTCCTAATTTTATATTGGATTACAAATCCATCAATAGCGTCTCCTTTGATATATTTTAAAGAGATTTTCTCCCCAAAAAAAAGAGCTAAATGCCCATGATTTCCTTCAATTCTCATTCTCTTATTTTCTCTACCATTTGTCTTTTCAGGTAGAGGAGATATTGAGATGTCTGTGGATTCACTACCCCCGCAACAACAATATCTCTTAGTATCAATTTTACCTAGAGTTCCTTCTAAAGATAATAGTTTTGATGTCATAAATTATTAATCTAATCTTATTAATAAACATTATCACAACAAAAAATATATATTAAAATTCCCTTAAAATTAAATGAAGAAAATTTGCTTAATTTTTATTTTTATAATTTATTCATCTATAATTTTCACTTCTTCAAAATGTTCTGAAAATCAAATTGATATTAATGCTGCCTCATTAGAAGAATTAGAAAAAATAACTCAAATAGGGCCTATATATGCACAGAGAATTATTGATATAAGGCCTTTTGAAAATTTAAATGATTTAACAAAGGTTAATGGGATAGCTGAAAAAAGACTTAGCAAAATAAAAGAACAAGATTTAGCTTGTGTAGATATTTTAGATAATGAAACTAAAGAAAATAATAAGGAAAAGTCTGAAGAATCAAAAATGATGAGTAATAACCTTATTAATAGAGACATTAATGAACAGGAATTTCAGCAATCACAAAAAAAAGAGAAACAAAAAATAGAAAGACTTGAGATTATAAAACTTAAAGCAAATCCAAAAACTATAAAAAGTGATTTTTCTGAAAAAGAACAAGGAAAAAACAATTATCCTGTTTATGGATTTATTGTTTTTTCAATTTTAATAATAATCTTGTTTATTTTAAAAAATAAAAAGGAAAATAAAAATGAGTTTAACTGAAGATTCAAAAAATAAAATTGAATTAACTGTAATATTAGAAATTATAGGAAGACCTCCAGAACATTTAAAAGAAGTTTTAGGACAATTAATTGATAAGATTAATTTAGAAGATGGGATAAATGTTAAAAGCAGAAAAATCAAAGAGCCAATTGAGATAAAAGATAAAAAAGATTTTTACAGTAGTTTTGCAGAAATTGATTTAGAAGTAGAGAGTGTGATTCTTATAGCTGTTTTAGCATTTAAATATATGCCTTCTCATATAGAGATAAATAATCCTGAAAAAATTTCTATGAAAAATGATCAATGGAATGATATATTTAATGAAATTATCAGAAGACTTCATGGTTATGATGAATTAGCAAAGGTTTTACAAATGCAAAATGCACAAATGCAAAAAAAATTAAAAGAAGCCACAGAAAATAAGGAAAAATAATCAGAAAGTTTAAATACTTATAGATATCTATTGATATTATGGAAACAAAACAAATAAATCTAAAAATTCCAAAAAATCTCCTTAAAGCTGCTCAAAGTTATGCTGAGAATTTTGGATATAGAAATATTCAGGATTTAGCAACCGAAAGTATTAGAGAAAAAATCTTTGAGAAAAATGAATTTGATGAAACTTTTAATAATAAAGAAATTGAATTAATTGATGCATTAATTACTAAGACTCTTGAAAATAAAGAGTTTATTTCTGAAGAAGAATTGTTTAAATCATTAAAATGACCTATTCAGTAATATCTTCAGAAGAGTTCAAAAAGCAATTTGATAAATTAGATAAAAAATCAAAAGAGATCATATATAGTAAGATACAATTATTAAAAGATAATCCTTTTAGATATAAGAAAATTCATTCTAAATTGTTTTCAAAAGTTTTTAGAGTAAGATTAAATTTAAATAAAAAAGAGACGCGCATGATTTATGCTGTTTTAAAGCCTAAAATTATAATCATCTGCCTTTTAGACAGAAAAAAAGATTATAGGGATTTGGAAAAATATCTTAAAAGAATTTAAGAAAAATTAAAAGATGATTCTTATAGCTGTTTTGCTATTTCTTACTCAATTATTCTATAAAAAAGACGTGTAAACTTATTTCTAATCCCTTTGTTTGGAATAAGTTCATAAATTTTTGGAACATTTATTCCAAAAGAATCTACTATTGCCCTTGCATATTCTTCAGCTTTTTTTACCTGAGGCAATATTTTTACTTGATATTCCAGTGCTGTTTTTTTAGCTAATTCAGATTTTAATCTTGTTATTTTGTAGTTATCCATTTTATTTTTACATTATTATCTTTTTAGAACTTCCTAATTTTAATAAATTAACATCTTTTTTTGTTTTAGGATATTTTTTCTTAAAAAACCAGATTAGATAAATTACAATAACAATTATTATCCCCCAACCAATTATTTTTCCTGTAGAAAATCCTTCACCTCCGCCTGAAGAACTTGAAGATGATGAAGAACTTGAACTTGAGGATGATGAACTTCCAGAAGAATTTTTTTGAGGAATAAAATCCTTTATAAAATGAAGATTCACTGCAAGATAAGTATAAT
>CAZRJS010000007.1:0-34945 GCA_964600565.1 Candidatus Woesearchaeota archaeon
CAGAACAAATTTTTAAAATTCTTATGGGAATTTCTAATCCATTAAATATATCAACCGTTATCTCTTGTAATATTTTATAAAATTTTTCAGATTCTTTTGGCAAACATATAACAATCATCTCGATTTTATTAAATTGGTGAGTTCTAAAAAGACCTTTTTCATCAATTCCATGCGAGCCGATTTCTTTTCTGAAACACATAGAATAACTTGTTTGTTTTATTGGAAGTTCTTTCTCAGGAATTTCTTGTTTTGCATATCTGCCAATTAAAGAATGTTCAGAAGTTCCTATTAAAGCCATTTTTGGTTTGTCCTCTGTAAGATAAATCTGCTCTTGTTTATCTTTAAGGTCTGTAACCTGATCAATAAGCTCTTCACGTAATAAAAGTGGAGTTTCAACATATTTAAAATTCTTTGAAGTCATTTTATCAATTCCATATCTAATTAAAGCCTGATTTAGCAGTGCTAAATCTCCTTCAAGGTAATAAAAACCTGTTCCAGAAACTTTTGCAGAAGAATCAAAATCAACAAGCTTTAATTTTTCTAAAATTTCTACATGGCTTTTAACAGGAAAATCAAATTTTCTTGTTTTTCCAGTGTATTTTTCAGGGATATTTTCAGAATCATCTTTTCCAATAGGAACATTTTTAGAGATTATGTTGGGAATTTTTATTTGCAACTCTCTTATTTCTAATTCAAGTTTATTCCTCTTTTTTTTCTGCTGGATAATTTTTTCAGGAATAGTTTTTGCCTCTTTTATTATTTTAGAAATGTTCTCTTTTCTTTTTTTTGCAGAATTAATTTTTTCAGAAATTTTATTTCTTTGAGCCCTTAATTTTTCTTCTTCAAATTTTGTTTTTTTCCATTGTTCATCAAGTTTTTTTAATTTATCAATTAAAGGAATTTTTTCATCTTGAAATTTTTTCTTTATATTATCTTTCACAAGTTCTGGATTTTCTCTTATTAATTTTATATTAATCATTAGAGATTAAATGAAAAACTCTATTTAAATTTATTGAAATGTCAAATTTATTATTTTAAATAAAGAACTTTTTAAAATTTGTTCACGTCTTTTGTTTATTTAACATAAGAGTTGATAAGATATAAGAAAATATCGGAAATTTTATAGTCTAATTTTTTATTGAAATAAAGTTTAAAAACAAGAAATACTATATATTTTAATGACAGGGGCATTAACAGGGTTTATTAAAACTATGTTAGATTATTATACATCATTAATGGGCATTTTTCCTGAAGGGATTAAACTTTTTATAAACTTTCTTTTTTTAGTAATTCTTGTTGTAATATATTCTATTTTTGTTTGGAATTTTTATAAATTTATTTCAAAGAAAAATCCTCTTGGATTAAATCTTAATCAATATAATACCTTTCAGCATTCTTTTATTTCAAAGTTGGTAACAGGTATTTTTTATTTTGTCGAGTATATTTTAATATTACCTTTTTTAATATTTTTTATATTTGCAATATTCACTTTTTTTCTAATAAGTCTTTCACAAACTAATGAGGTTCCACAGATATTAATTATTTCTGCAACAGTTATAGCTGCAATAAGAATTACTTCTTACTATAAAGAATCTCTTTCTCAAGAAATAGCTAAAATGCTTCCATTTATGTTGTTGGCTGTTTCAGTTCTTAATCCAGATTCATTTATTAAAGCACAATATATTGAAAAGGTTATAAATTCTTTAAGTCAGATTCCTTTATTTTTAAACGAAATAAAATCTTATCTTATTTTTATTATAATTATTGAAATTATTTTAGTTTTTTTTAACTTTATTTTTTCTTTATTTAAAACTAAGCCGGATATTGAAGAAATAGGGGAAAATGAAAAAGATAAGAATTAAGAGAAAACAAAAAAAATAAATTAATTAATTCTTTTCTACCTCAGGATGTTTGTATCCTCTTTCTTCTATTTCTTTTAACATTTTGATATGTTTATTTCTTTCTTCTTCATAATTATTTGTTTTAAGTTTAAATTTTTTTATCATATCAGAAACATATTCTCCTCCAAGAAAATGAGGGGTAAGAACATAACTTGCACCTTTTTGATATAAATCAAGAGCATCCTCAATCTGATGCGCTCTTGTAATTATTATTGCTTCAGAATTTAAAGCTCTTATATTTTTAACTAACAAAAGGTTTGTTTCATAATCTGGTATTGTGGAAACAGCCAATTTTATTTTGTCAAGGGGCAAATCCCTTAAAAGTTCAGGATCATCAATATCTCCATATACACACGGAATTCTTAATTTTGTTAAAGAGGAAATTGTATCTGGATTATAGTCAATTATTAAATACCTTTTCTTTATTTTTTTAAGTGACCTCAAAATACTAAAACCTATTCTATTATAACCAAATAAAATTGCATCATATTTGATGTTTATTTTTTTATCTTTTTTGTGTTTTTTCTTTTCAAATATAGAAATAAATCCATACATTTTCCGATAAAAATCTTTTGAGTAAGTAATCAGATAAGTAGAGAAAACAATTGTTATTGCCAGGGTAAGAGTTAAGGTATTAAGTATTTCTGGTTTTATTTGTCCTAGTGCAATCCCAAGTCCAGCAATAATTAATGAGAACTCCGATATTTGAGATAAAGTTGTTCCAACAAGAAAGTTTGTTCTTTTTGTATAACCTGCTATAGCCATTAAAACCATTATTATTAATGGTTTAATTACCAAGGCAATTAAGGATAATATAAGCGCATTTATAATTATTGAATCAAGATTAGAGATATTTATCCCTAAACCAAGAATTATAAAGAATATTATTAAGAAAAAATCTCTTAAAGGTCTTATTTTAGCGCTTATCTCTGTGCTGTATTTTGAAGTAGATAATATAACTCCTGCAACCAAGGCACCTATTTCAATTGAAAAACCAAGATAATTAAATAATGCTGCTAGAACAAAACACCAACATATTGAAAATAAAAATAATAACTCTTGGGATCTAGCAATTTTTCTTGTTAAAGGAGGAAGTATAAAAAAGCCTATAAGGAATAAAAAAACCATTAAACTAGCCCCTCCAATTAATCCATGAATTGCAAAACCTGCTAGAGTTCCTTTTTCAGACATTGAAGATATAAATAATAGGATAAGTATTGCAACAAGGTCTTGTATAATTAATATTCCAATAGAAATTTTTCCGTATAGAGAATCAAGTTGTCTTTTATCTGATAAAAGTTTCATTGTTATAATTGTGCTACTAAATGCAAGGGCAATTCCAATATATAAAGAACTTATTGTTCCAAAACCAAGAAGAGTGGAGGATATAAAAAAGGTAATACCAAAAGTCAAAATAATTTGTCCTAAACCAATAAATAATGAAAAAAATCCGATTTCTTTTATTACCTTTGGATTAAGATGCAAACCTACAATAAAAAGCAAAAAGGTTATTCCTAATTTAGAAAAAAGATGAATAATTTCTGTATCTGCACTCATATTAATAAAACCAGAACTAATTATAAATGCAGTAATAATTCCAGCGATAATATAGCCTATAATAACTGGTTGATTAAATAATCTGATAATATACGAAATAATAAATGCCGTAGATAAAATAATTGCTAGTTGTAAAAAAATCTGTTCCATATAATATCACCTTTTTTAAAGAAAAATATTCTTAGTATAAAAATCTTATTAATAATCTGGAAGTTCTTCTTTTTTTTCACTTTCCTGATTTTCACCAGGTTTTTCAACTTTAATATTATTTTCTTCAGAGGATTCAGCAAGAGTCTCTTGATTTTTTAATGTTTCTTCTTCTGTGTCTTCAGGTTGAGTCATATCTTCTTTAGATATAGAATCTATCATTTCCTTAAATTTTGGAAAATTTTCCACAGAAATTCTTGTCCCTGCTTTTGTGAATCCAGTATATCTTTCCCCTGTAACAAATTCCCTTATTGTTAAACCTCTTTTCCCTCCAAAGTCATCAATTCTTATGACTACTTCAGTATTATCATTTTTTTCTAATTTTCCAATTTCTTTTTCCATAAAATATAAAAGAAAAAGGGTTTTATAAATTTTATTGTTTTTAATCCTTTATTTCAATTTTAATACTGACATTTTTTGGAATTTGCATCCTCATCATATTATGCAAAACTTTTTCATTTGCAGGAAAATCAATTAATCTTTTGTGCATTCTTATTTCATATCTATCAAAAGTTGCAGTTCCATCACCACAAGGAGATTTTCTTGTAGTTATTTTAAGTCTTTTTGTTGGCAGAGGCACTGGTCCGCTTATAACAATCCCTGCTTTTTTTACAATTTCTTTAATTTTTTCGCAAGTGTTATTAAGCATTTCAATATTAGTGCTATTCATTTTTATTCTTACTTTTGGCATTTTATTTAATGTATTTGTTTAATATAATACTCGTAATAATTGCTTTAAAAAGTTTGTGTGTTTTAAAAAAAAAGAAAAAATATATTTTTTGTTTAATATGTTTGATTATAGAAGAATTTAAAAAGGTAATGTCTTATTAATATTAAAATAAAAAAGGAGGGTTAAAGATGAGTGATGATTCATTTCCTGATGAAATAGCTAAGGATTTGCGAGAAACTCCAGAGAACTTGGAAGAAGGATTTTCATTTGATCCTGAAGATTTTCTGGATGATTAATTTTTTCATTTATTTTCTAAACTTATTTTATTGTTTTTTTTATTTAATTCTTTTTCTTTTAAATCAATTAAAATTCCCAATTTTTTTAAGTTTCTTTTATTAACCAAGATGTTTTTTAAGATAATTGTCCTTTCATAACCTACCTCTAAAGTTTCAATATCAAAATCTTTTACAAATTCTTCATCTGCATAAATTGATAATTTTCCAGGTTTTGATTTTTTCAAACCATTATTTTTGATTGTTGTGTTTATATCAAGGTATCTTGAATGGATAAATGCTGTAGCATTTTTAATTGATAAATCTGGAAGACTTTCATAAGAATAAAGTTCATTTATTAAATCAGGGATATCTTTTCCGATATTTTGACTGCATTTAGTTATACTATACATTATGCTTTCTGAATTTTCTGAATGTTTAAAACCAAGAGCATGAAGTAGCTCGTGAATTGCAACATTAGGATTAGGGCATCTTGAGTTTTCTATTAAAAGAACTTTTCCTCTTATTATAACATTAAAGTTGTCTGTTTGAGTTATATTAACTGGTCCTCCTTCTCCTGCAATAAAAAGATCTCCTTCAATTTTCATCTTTTCATCACAGCTAATTTCTATTTCAGCATTGTTTTCAACTGGGTAAAAATTTAGTATAGTTTTTTCTTCTATTATCTCAAAAGCTTTTTTCATATCTTTTTGTTTTTTAAGAGTGCAATCTAAAATTTTATATGATATACTTGAATCAGGATATCTCATTTTTTCATAAAATTGCATATCTTTAAGTTCTGTATTATTAAGACTAAAATTATTATTTATTTCTCCAGTTTTAAATTCAAAGGTTCTAAATGGAATTAGCCAGTAGACTCCAAGTAAAAATAAAACTAAGAGAAAAAATAAAAAACTTAAAATAATCCTTAAAATTTTTCTTTTTTCTTCTTGTTCTTCCATAAAATTATTAGATTTTTGATTTAATAAATTCTTTTGTTGCTTAAATTTTCACAGGAAGAAAGCCATTTATTGAAGCTAAGTCTGATACAATATCTCTTGCTTTTCGAGCAGAATATTTTTGTTCTTTTATTAAATACATCATTTCTTCTTTATACCTATGCAATTCATTATTTTCATGAGATTTTTGGACTTTAGGAGATTCATAAATTAAATCCATAAGATTTGTTGAAAACTGTTTTTCTTTTTCAGTCCTGAAAAAATTGTATTCTTCCCTCTTATTCATCTTTTAAAAAAATTAATCTCTTTTAAGGGATGTTATCCTTTTAAAGTTTATTATAACAAAGCAGTCATTTCATGGAAAAAATTACTAACATTATAAAAAAAGATTAATAAAGAATTTCTTATTAATAAAAATTTCAATGGGGCAATGAGATAAGATTCTTTTTTAAACACATAAAGAAATCTAAAAAGAGGGGTTTTTAGAAAAGATTATTAAAATAAAGGGAATTCAATAAAACTTTATAACAAATCATTCATCTCCTGAAAAAAACACAATCTTTAAAAATAATCTAATTTAATTCTAATTATGCCTCGGTAGTATAATGGCCAGTACACAAGCCTGTCGCGCTTGAGACCCGGGTTCGATTCCCGGTCGAGGCGTTTTGAGCATGCTTGCCCGTGTATTCGGACAAATCATTTTAAGTAAAAGGGGAAAATAGAAAACCGAGAAAATTAAATAAAAAAATTTTCTGTGCCCCGAAAATCTTCGATTTTCGTTGAAACCGCGAGGTTGTTTTCAGGTTCGATTCACTTCAATCTCGTTAGAGTTGAAGTTCCCAAAAATTTCTATAAAATTTTTTAGGACTGGTCGAGGCGTTTATTTATTTAGAAATTTATTAACTTTTTAAAAAATTAATTCTTATACTTATTTATTACTAAGATTTCTATTTGTTTTAAAAATTTTTTTCTTAGCTTTTTTATTTGATAAACATTCATATAATCGCATGAAATCTGGGTTTACAAGCTCAGTTCCTCTTCTTCCAGATAATTCTTTTGGTAGATTGAATAAATCTAATATTCTTTCCTTTCCTAAATAACAAATTTCTCCTCCAATAGAAAGGTAATTTATTACACTGTTGGTTAAAGAATCTCCTAATGGTCTCTTCCTTTGTTCCCAGATACTCCTAAAGATATAATCTTCAAATCTTGCTGTTGATTTTTTTCGGGGTTTTATAGAAATTAATGCTCCATTTACAGAAGGTTCAGGATTAAAACTATTTGAGGGAATTTTCATAAGGTATTCTGTATCAAAAAATGCATTTGTAAGGATAGCTAATCTGCTAATGGGGGTTGTATCTGGAAGAATTCTTTCTTGATATGATTCAATATTATTAGCCTGTTTTTCTCCAACAAGGAGTGTAGCTGATTTAAATCGTTCAGAATAAAGTCTATTAAATAAAGGTTCTGTAATATTAAAAGGGATATTTGATACTATTTTATCAATACCTTTTGGCCATTTTGAAGATAAAGCATTTCCCATTACAATCTCTATATTTGAAAATTTATTTTTAATTTCCTGAAGATCATCTTTTAAATGGGAATCTTTTTCTATTACAGTAACTTTTTTTGCAAATTCAGCTAAATATTTTGTTAAAAAACCTTTTCCAGGACCAATTTCTAATATATGATCTTTAGATTCAACTTCTGCAAAAAAAACCATGTCTTTAGCTATATCAGGATTAATTAAAAAATGTTGATTTTTATATATCTTATCTGGCATAAAAAAACAAATTTCCCCCCATTTATAAAAGTTACTATTTAATAATAATTACATTTAAGTAATTAATTCTTCTTTTAGAAATGTTTTTATATAAATGTTAATTTGAAATTATATGATAGTGGCAAAAGAGTTTGTATTTGATTCTGCACATAAATTAAAATGGCATAAGGGGAAGTGTAAAAATCTTCATGGTCATACATACAAATTACAAATTTTAGTTGAAGGTAAATTAAACAAACAGGGGATAGTTATAGATTTTGGAGATATGAAAAAAATAATTAAGAGAGAAGTTATTGAAAAATTAGATCATAGATATCTAAATGAAATTATAAAAAATCCTACTGCAGAAAACATATCTATATGGATTTGGGAAGAATTAAAAGATAAGATTAAAGATCTTAAAGAGATAAGATTGTGGGAAACTCCAACTTCATTTGCAATATATAATGGAAAATAAAACTCTAAAAATAAATGAAATTTTCACAAGCATACAAGGAGAAGGAATTCAATCAGGATTGCCCACAATTTTTATTAGATTAACTGGATGCAATCTTCGATGTAATTGGTGTGATACTAAATATGCTTATAATAAAGGGAGAGATAAAAATCTTATAAATATTTTAAAAGAGATTAAAAAATTTAAAATTAAAAATATTTGTATTACCGGAGGAGAACCTTTACTTCAAAAAAATTTATTGTTATTCATTAGATTATTAATTGAAGAAAAATACAAGATTTTAATAGAAACAAATGGCTCTTTGGATGTGTCTTTGATTCCAAAAGAGGTTTTAATTTCTTTAGATATAAAATGTCCTTCTTCAAATGAGAGCAAAAAAAATTTGTTATCAAATTTAAAATTTTTAAAAAAGAAAGATCAATGCAAATTTGTAATAAATGATTATAAAGATTATTTATATGCAAAAAGGATAATAAAAAAATATAATCTTATTAAAAAAATAAATATTTTTTTTACCCCTGTTGGGGGAAAAAACGCTAGAAATTTAGTTGAATGGATTTTAAAAGATAAACTTAATATAAGAATCGGATTACAAATCCATAAGATAATTTGGGGCGATAAAAAAAGGGGTGTATGATGAAAGATATTCAAAATCAAAAAGAATTTAGGGGGATTAGACTAAATGAAGTTGGGATTAAACATATAAAGTTGCCTGTAAGAATTTTAGATAAAGGTAAAAAAGTTCAACATACTATTGCAGAATTTCATCTTGTTGTTTCATTAGATAAAAATAAAAGAGGAACTCATATGAGTAGATTTGTTGAAATTTTAGATGAATATATTAAAAAAGATTTAAATTTAAAAGTATTAGGAGAAATTGTTTCTGAAATGAAAAAAAGATTAGAAGCAATTGATTCTAAAATTATTATGAAATTCCCCTATTTTAAACGAAAAATGTCTCCCATATCAAGGAAAGAATCGATTTTAAATTACGAATGTTGTTTCACTTGTACTGGAAAAAATTTTGAAGATAAGATTATTGAGGTAAATGTTCCAATAACTACTTTATGTCCTTGTAGTAAAGAAATAAGTAGATTTGGAGCCCATAATCAGAGAGGTTTTGCTAGGGTGAGAATTATTTCTTCAAAAAATATTTGGATAGAAGATATAATTAATCTTGTAGAAAAAGAAGCAAGTTGTGAGATATTTCCTTTATTGAAGAGGGTTGATGAAAAATATGTGACAGAAAAAGCGTATATGAATCCAAAATTTGTTGAAGATGTTGTAAGAGATGTTGTAAAGAAGTTGAAAAAAAATAAATCGATAATAAGTTATGAAATTGGATTATTAAACAACGAAAGTATTCACCTCCATGATGCTTATGCTTCAGTTTCAGGAGAAGTAAAATGAAGTATGTTTTAGGTGTAAATGCAGGATTAGAAAGAACCCATGATTCTTCAGCATGTTTATTCAGAAAGGGTAAGTTAATTGCATTTGCTGAGGAAGAAAGATTTATAAGAAAAAAACATGCTTATAATCTTCTGCCTCATAATGCAATCAGATTTTGTTTGAATGAAGGAAAAATTGATGTTAATGAAATAGAAAAGATAGCAGTTTCATGGGATTTTCCTAAATTTTATAGTCAGATTGGTAAAAAATTTCCTTCAAAAAATAATTTTAAAAAAAAATTATTCCCAAAAAAATATTATAAAAAGGTTAGTGCAGAAATTGTTTATGTGAATCATCACTTAGCACATGCTTCAAGTGCTTTTAGGTGTTCTGGATTTAATAAATCTGCTGTTTTGATAATAGATGGTCAGGGAGAAGATTTTTCTACTAGTATTTGGGTTGGAGAAGGAAAGAAAATAAAATTTGTAAAAGGTTTCGATATATTTCATTCAATAGGCTATTTATATGAAGCTGCTAGTAAATATCTTGGTTTTAGATTAGACCAATCTGGAAAAACAATGGGTCTTTCTGCATATGGAAAGAAAAAATATGATTTTGAAGATTTGATCAAATTTATTCCTGAAGGTTATATATTGAATATTAAAGAAAAACTTTATCAAGAAATTGACTTTCAAAAGATTGTATCTGATTCTTTTATTAAATACTTTGAAAAAAAAATTGGCCCAAAAAATAAAAGAATTTATCTATGGGATGAAAGAGATAGTATTATAGATAATAAAGTTTATCTTAATAGAGAAGATGAAAATTTTGCTGCTTCTATTCAAGAGATAATTAATAGATTATTTATTCATCTTTCAAAAATTGCATTAAAATTAACAGGCACGTCAAAATTGTGTATTGCTGGAGGAGTTGGTTTGAATTGTGTAGGAAATGGCAAAATATTAGAAGAAAATATTTGTGATGAACTTTATGTACAACCTATAGCAAATGATGCTGGGACAAGTATTGGGGCAGCAATGGAGATTTTATCTAATGAAGGAGAAGATATTAATTTTAAAATGGATGACGTATACTATGGTCCAAATTTCTCAAATAAAGAAATAGAAAAAATAATTGAAAAGAATAAATTAAATTATGAATACCTTAATAATCCTTCAAAGACTGTGGCCAAAATGATTTATGAGGGAAAAATTATAGGTTGGTTTCAGGGAAAAATGGAAGGTGGTCCTCGAGCATTAGGTAATCGGAGTATTCTAGCTGATCCAACTAACCCTAAAATAAAGGATTTTGTTAATGAAGTAAAATTTAGAGAAAAATGGAGGCCACTTTGTCCAAGCATAATTGAAGAAGTAAAAGAAAAGTATCTTGAATTTCCTTATGATTCCCCGTTTATGACAATTAATTTTAAGATAAAAAAAGATAAGATAGAAAAAATTCCTTCAGCAGTTCATATTGATGGTACCGCAAGGGTACAGACAGTTAGTAAAAAAACCAATGCCCTCTATTGGGATTTAATAAGTGAGTTTGGAAAATTATCTGGAGAACAAGTTATCCTAAATACTTCAATGAATTCTAAAGGAGAACCAATTGTATGTAGTCCTAATGATGCTATAAAGAATTTTTATACTTCTCAAATGGATGCATTGGTAATGGGTAATTATCTTATTGAAAAATGAAATTAACAATATTAATTCCAGTATCAGATGATATAAGAATAAAAAGATGTATTGAAAGCATTGACGAAGATGTAGAAATTATTATTATTTTTAATTTTCCTTCAAAAGAAGTAAAAACAATAATAAAAAATTTATCAGAAAAATATAATCTTTTAACTACAGAAATAAATGAAAGAAATCTTGCAAAAGCATATAATCTTGGAACAGTTATGGCATTAAATAATAATATTCTGCTTATGGATTCTGACTGTATTTTTGAAAAAAATACAATTAAGAAATTACAAAAAGGTATGGATAAAAATTTTTTATCAAAAGGGAGAGTTATTTATCAAACTTCTGGATTTATTAGTAGAATAATTGCGGGACTAAGAAATTACATTACTGTTGATAGAATTTCTGCGTTTAGTCCTCCTTTAATATTCAGCAAAAAAATTAAAAAGAAAATAAAAGGATATTATTTTTATGAAAAGTTATGCTGGATAGAAGATGCTGAATTTAATGAACGTGTTCAAAATGCCAAAGTTAAAATTTCTTATGATTCTTCTGCAGTTATTTATCATGATAAACTTACATTAAAAGAAGATTTAAGGAGTTCATATAGATATGGTACTGGAAGAGCAATTGCAGATAAAGAAAAATTATTTAAAAATGAAATAAGGAGGGGTAATTCTAAGGACTTCCTTAATATTTTTAAAAAGAAGGGTTTTCTAATAGCTAGTTATTCTTTAGTTTGGAATATATTCTTTAGATTTGGATATAAAAAAGAAATGAAAAATAATTAATTTAAATATTCTGTTCTGTCAATCTTTCCCGCTTTTTTAAATGCCGCTTTACGTTCTTTACAACTTCTGCATTTACCACATTGTTTTTTAAAATTTTTATAGCAACTCCAAGAATGATATAAAGGGAATTCCGAATTAATTTTAATCATTTGGTATTTATTTTTATTTACAAATGGTTGTTTTAATTTTATTTTGTCATAAGAACTGTATTTTAATACTTTGTTAAAAAGATTTCCAAATTTAAAATTATTATCTGGAAAAGAGTCTTCTTTAGTACTACCTAACCAGACTTCACTAATCTTATAATTTACTCCAAATGAAGAAGCTAAGCTTAGAAATAGAAGATTTCTTAATGGAACCCATTCTTTTTTCTTATTTTTTGATTTTCCTTGCATAAAAGAATTAGTGAATCCTAGATTAATTTTTCTATTTATTAAAGTTATTCTTATATCCTTAGATTTTTTCTTATTTTCTTTGATGAATTTTTTAAGTGCTTCTAATTCTTTTTTAAAATTTTTTTGACCATAATTAAAAAAAATAAGAACGGGTTCTCTCTTTTTTAATATAGCTTTAGATATTAAACATACTGAATCTAATCCCCCTGAAGTTAAAATTAATACTTTCTCAGGCTTTCTTTTCATATTTTGTGTCTTTTAGGTTTAATCTTTTGAATATTAGCCTTCTTCTAACGCAATGTTGGCATTCTCCACATTGGGGAGAGGTTCCTTTAAGGCAGTTATAAGTTAGATGTAAGGGAACTTTCAATTTAACTCCTAGTTTAATAACGTCTTCTTTTGTCATTTTTTTATCTTGGAATGGGAACTCTACTGAAATCCCATTAATATTGCTAAATTTTGAAATTTCTTTTGCTCCATTACACCAAAAAGAGGTTTCATCTGGAAAAGAAAGATTTTCTTTTAATATTGGGTCTTTTATAGAATAATGAATTATTGAGAAAGCAACTTTATTGTATCCTTCAGCTTCTGCTCCTGCCATTAATTCAGCTAAAAAATATAGATTTCTTGCAGGAGTCCATAAAAATTCTGCTAGTTTTCTTTCTCTTTCTAAATCATTAAGATCTTCCGGAGTTGTTTTTGGAAATTTACTTTGTTTTCCAACAATCGTTCCACTTCGATATACTTTTCCGAATTTTTTCAGTCTTTTCAAGTCTATAATTTCATATGAAAAATTTTTATAATTTTTCTGGATAAATGAAGCAATTCTTTTAATAGCTTTTAATTCCTGAAACTTAATCTTTTGCCCATAATCAAAGTAAATACCTTTTACAGTATATCCTTTTTTCAAATAATCAACAGCTAGAACTGTGCTATCAATACCGCCTGTAAAAGTCATTCTTACTTTTTTATCCATTTTATGTTAAATACTTCTGCATATCCTCCTGGAATCTCGTTTAAAATACCATAATATTCATTTAAGCCTTTAACAGCTCGATCATATCTAATCTTTTTTATTTGGGACTTATATTCATTTATGAGCTTTAGTTTTTTGTCTAAATATTTGCTAATATTTTGTATAAAATTGTATTTAACTAAGGGGGTCCATATACAATATTCAAAAATTTCTTTTGTTCTTTTACAGGGTTTTCCTAATTTTAAAAAGATTGGTGTTGAAGACATCCAAATAGCTTCTTTTAGAAGTTCGTTGCAAACCTTGTGATCGTGATCTCTTTCAAGTTCATGAGGGATATAAATTGTTTCAGGATTAATTTTTCTTATATGTTTTATTAAATTTCCTAAATTTTTTTTGTTATATTGAAAAGGTTCATTTATTTTGAGAAAAGTATAGCTCTTAATTCTTGCTTTTTTCTGAACTTTTTTTGATTCTTTTTCTCTTATTTTAGAACCAATGTAACCCATGATTATCACATGCACATCATGACCTTCTTCTATCTTTTTTAGAATTGTTCCACCACAACCGATAATTTCATCATCTGGATGAGGGGCTATTATTAGGATTTTCATATACTTGTAAAAAATAAGATATTAATAAAGATATCTTTTATTATCTTTAATGAGTTCATTAAGAAAATATTTATTTCATAAAAAGTTATTTATCCATTAAAATAAGGATAATTAATAAAAAATTTCTTATTAATAAAAATTCCAAGAGGAAAATTAAATCATATTCATTTTTTAAGTTTGTGAGTATAAAAAGAGAAATATAAAAAGCAAGTTTAATAAAAGATTAGATTTATTTGCCAAAAATCTTATTTTTTAATAATTAATTTAATCTTATCATAAATTATTAAAATCATCTTTCCAGAAATATTGCTGACTTTTTTTTCAAGAGTTTTATCATTGAGATGAAATTCTTTTAATAAGGTTTTTGCCTCATTTTTTGTATAACCTTCATTAACAAAAAAAGAGATAATTGCATTTTTTATTTTTCCTTTTCTTTTGAGAATAAATTTTATAGATTCATTATATTTATCTCCTGTTTTCATTGTTAATTTTAATAACCAGGAATTTACTCTTGGGGGTGGTGAAAAAGAAGATTTTTTCACTTTTTCTATAATTTTTATATCATAAAAGAGATTAGCAATTATGCCAGATTTAGTTGAATTATCAATTAACAGATTTTTAAAATTTTCTCCAATAATAAAAACAATAAAAGGAATATCTGTTATAACTGCCTTAGCAATGATTTTTTCTCCAAGATAATAAGGGATATTTGAAACAATTTTATCATATCCTTCCCAAGAGTATTTTGTAGCATCACCATAAATAATCTCTAAATTTTTATATTTATTTTTGATTAATTCCAACTTTTTTTTATATTGTATATCAATCTCAAAACTAAGAACTTTTTTTGCTTTTTTTGCTAGTTCATTTGTAAGCATACCCTCTCCAGCCCCAATTTCAATAATCTTATCTTTTTTAGACAGGGATGAATTTTCTATTTCCTTCTTTAAAACCAGTTTATCAACTAAAAAATGTTGCCCTTTTTCTAAATTATTTTTTGAATTTGTTTTGTTCCAAAGAAATATCTTTTTCATATTAATTAATACCCTCAATAGTTTTTAATTTTATCATTATCAGAAACTCGGGGTAATTGTCTGCTGTCTTTAGACAGCAGTTTATCCTTATTTTCTGTATTAATTTGCAATATTTTAATGTGTGATAAGTTTTAAGCTTGATTAGAATAATATTTATCCTTCTTTCATAGTTAAAGGTTTTGAACAAAAGGTTTTTTATATCTAATTTATGTTATTATAAAATGAAAAAGAGTGAAATTTTGATAAAGCTAAAAGATGTTGAGAAACATTATCGCATAGGAGAAAAGAATATTGTCAAAGCTGTTGATGGTATAAGTATATCAATAAAAAAAGGGGATTTTGTCGCTGTAATGGGTCCAAGTGGTTCTGGAAAAAGCACATGCATGAATCTTATTGGAAGTTTAGATGTTCCAACAAAAGGGACTATACATCTTGGAGGAGAAAATATCTCTTATCTTAGCGAGTCTGATTTAGCAGAATTGAGAGGAATGCAAATTGGTTTTATTTTCCAGCAGTTTAACCTTATACCTAATTTAACTGTTAAAGAAAATGTAATGTTGCCAATGGATTTTCAAAGAATTTCTGGTAGAGAAAAAGAAGAAATTGCAGAAGAAATTTTAGAGAAAATAGGATTGGAAGAAAGAATGGATTTTTATCCTAATCAACTTTCTGGAGGTCAACAACAAAGAGTTGCAATTGCAAGAGCTCTGGCAAATAATCCAGAGGTTATTTTAGCAGATGAACCAACAGGAAATCTTGATACAAAAACAGGGCAAAAAGTTATGGATTTTTTAGAAGAATTAAACAAAGAAGGAAAAACAATAATTATGGTTACTCATGACCCTAATTTAGCAAATGAACATGCAGATATTGTTTATTGGCTTATAGATGGAAAAGTGCAAAAAATAACTGGAAAAAAGAGTAAGTAGGGTGAAATAAATTTCTGGGTTTTTAATCTTAGAATGAGAATAAAACTTGTTGATAAATTGTTGAATGTAATTTTTATTTAATTATTTTCCCAAGAGGAGATTAAGTAATAGGGTTTACTCATTAAATAATCTATTATACATAACATATTTATTAACATAATCTAGTCCAAATTGCAAAAGTGCATCTCCATTTGCTCTGGTAAATTGTTGATATTGTTTAGCTGAATTAAAATTAAATAAAGTTAAATCTGAAGGCAAGACTCTAGATGAAGTTTGATTCATTCCATTAACAATTTCAGACATAGATGATTATAATCCAAGACCAATAATTTTACCCCTAATTAATCCACTTCTGTAGGCAAATTCTGATATTTCTTCAGAAGTAACTAACTGAAATTCTAGGCTATCTTTTAATCCAGAATTTTTTATTCTTGATAGTTCATTTAATCTTTCATTAAAGATTTCCCTTTGACTAAGTAATGTATCCTCCATACAAAAAAGTTTTGAAAGATATTTATAAAGATTTGTGTAATGTATTTCTTTTAGAGAAATAGACAATTCTTTTTCACATGATTTGTTTTTATTTAATTATTTGTTTAGTAAGTCTCTTATATTTAGAAGATTCTTTTCTTTTGCATAATTATTTATTATTTCCAAAAATAAATTCCCAAAATCATTTAATTTTTTTTGCCCAACACCATTAATTTCTAAAAATTCCTCTTTATTTCTCGGGAGATAAGTTGCCATTTCTCTAAGAGAAACATCTCCAAAAATTATAAATGGCGGTATATTTTTTTCATTAGCAATTTTTTTTCTTAAAATTCGTAATTTTTCAAATAGAATTTTTTCAAAAGGGATATTTTCCACAGCTTTTTTAATAATTAGTTTTCTATCTGTAATTTCCTCTTCTATATCTGGAATATTTAAACATATATCACAACCTCTGCAATTATCTTCTAAAAATGATTCTCCAAGATAATTAAGTATGTTCTTTCTCCTACAAGAATTATTTTCACAATAAATCATCATTTTATTTAATTTATCTACTGCATTAGCTTTTGCAATATTGTCTTGAATTTGGTCAATGAAAAATTCATGTTTTTTTCTATCTCCTCTTGAATAAAATAAAACACAATCACTTTGCATACCATCACGTCCTGCCCGCCCAATTTCTTGATAATATCCTTCAATAGACTTTGAAAAGGTGTGGTGAATTACTAACCGAATATCTGGCTTGTCTATTCCCATACCAAAAGCAATTGTGGCAACAATAATATTTACTTTATCTTTTAAGAATAACTCCTGATTTTCTTTTCTTATTTGGCTAGGAAGTCCTGCATGATATGGGAGAGCTTTGAATCCTTTCTCTCTCAAATTATTTGTAATTCTTTCAGAGTCTTTGCGTGAAAAACAATAAATAATCACAGACTCATTATTATATTTTTTAATTAGATTTATAATTTTATTAATAGTATTCTTTTTTTTCATAACAATTAAATTAAGATTTTTTCTATCAAAACTTGAAACAAAAATTTTTGAATTTGTTAGGGATAATTGCTTTAAAATATCTTCTCTTACTTTTAATGTAGCAGTTGCTGTCAAGGCAATTATTGGAACACCTGGAAAAAGAATTTTTAAAAATTTTAAGTTAAGGTATTCCTTTCGAAAATCATGCCCCCATTCAGAAATACAATGTGCTTCATCTATTACAATTAAACTTATTTGAGATATCATTAAAAATATCCTGAAATTTTCAATTGCCAATCTTTCAGGAGAGATATAAAGCATTTTAATTTTTTTATTTTGGATTTTTTCTTTTATCTCTTCAATTTTATTAAATGAAAGAGAAGAATTAATATATTCTGCAGCAACTCCGTTTGATTTTAGGTTATCAACTTGGTCTTTCATAAGAGAAATTAAAGGAGAAATTACAATTGTAAGCCCTTCTAATTTAAGTGCAGGAATTTGATAACAAATAGACTTTCCTCCTCCTGTAGGCATAAGAACAAAAGTGTCTTTTTTTTGAAGAACATTTTCAATAATTTCTTGTTGCATTGGTCTGAATTTATCATAACCAAAATATTTTTTTAATAGTGATTCCATTTTTTCAATTCTCCTTTTTATTTTTCTAGATAATTATAGTTTAATTGTTTTTAATACAAATAAAAAATAAATAGGGTTATAAACATTTTTAGAGGTTTTTTTAGGTATATTTAAAAAATAATTTATCACGAAAAGAAAATTATTTCTTTAAAATGAAGTAAAAACCTAAAATAAACTCGCCCTTTATTTTTTCATTATTTTTCATAAAAATGAATTTTAGTTAAGTTAATAATGTGTTTTAATCTTTTCATTATATGTTTAGACACATTCCAGTTTTACCAGAAGAAGTTTTAGAAAATTTTAGAAGTTTAAAAAAAGGAGAAATAATAATAGATGGAACAATTGGGAAAGGGGGGCATTCTAAACTTCTTTTAGAGGAAGGTTTTGAAGTTATTGGTATAGATAGAGATAAAGAATCAATAGAAGAGGCAGAAAAGAATTTACAAAATTTTAATATAAAAATTGTAAATGATAATTTTTCACAAATTAAGCAGGTTTTATCAAAATTAGGAATAAAAAAGGTTGGGGGGATTTTATTAGATTTGGGGGTTTCAACATATCAATTAGAAAAAGCAGAAAGAGGATTTGGTTTTGTAGGGGAATTGGATATGAGAATGAACCAGGACCAAAAATTAACAGCCAAAGAAGTTGTTAATGAATATTCAGAAAAGAAACTTGCAGATGTTTTGTATAAAAATGGAGAGAGGGTTAATGCAAGAAAAATTGCAAAAAGAATTGTAGATTATAGACAGAAAAGAAAGATTGAAACTGGTGGACAGCTTCTTAAATTAATAAAATACAGCCTTGATGAAAAATATAGAAAATCTAGAAAACATCACTGGGCAACTCCCACTTTTAGAGCATTAAGGATAGAAGTAAATAAAGATTATGAAAATTTAGAAAAATTTTTTGGGGTTTTTAGTAATTGTTTGAAAAAAAAGGGAATTTTGCAAATTATAACTTTTCATTCAATCGAAGAAAAAATTGTAAGGAAAAAATTAAGAGAATTAAAACAAAAGAAGGTTATAAAATTAATAACGAAAAGACCTTTTGAAGCAACTTTAAAAGAAATAGCAAAGAATCCAAAATCAAAAAGAGCAAAACTATGGGTTGCTGAACTGAGATAACCCTAAAAAGTTAATTTTTAAAGATTTGCAAATAATTATTGTATTAATTATAAAGGAGTAAATAATAGAAAGGTTTATAAATATTTTATATATTTAATAATTTATGATTAATCGAACAATAATTGAAAGAATTAAAAATGCAAGAAAGTTTTTAGGAGTAAGCCCACAAGAATTAGTGGAGCAAATGATAGACTTCTATAAAGCTGGAGATAGTGCTGGAATTCAGGAAATGTTTGAAGAATATAAAAATTGGGAAATTAGATCTAGAAATGTGAAAAAATCTGTTAGCAATGTAATTAAAAGTAAGATAGTTAAAAATACCAAAGAAAGTATGGATTACCTAGCAAGAATAGCTGATGGATATTTTGATAATGGTGTAATAGAAATTATTAATGCTAAACCATTACCAGAAAGTACTTCTGAATCCATTAGTCAATTTTATAGAGGGGCGATAGGTTATCAACCATTTGATTCAAGTATGAATTAAATCAATTATATATTTTATTTTCCCCCTTAATTTAGTTAATATCAAATTTAAAAAAAGTTTTATATATAAGATGTTATTAATATAAAAAGATGGTAAATTATTTTTCATTTGCATTTAAAAACTTGAAAAAAAGAGGAATTAGGAGTTGGCTAACTCTTCTAGGAATTTTTATTGGGATTGTTGCAGTTATTTCTTTAATCACACTTGGAAATGGACTAAAAGAGGCTGTTAATTCTCAGTTTGGTGTTGAATCAACACAAATTATAAATATTCAAGCAGGGGGTTTAAATTATGGTGCTCCAGGTTCAACAGTTGTAAATCCTTTAACAAAAGAGGATACAAAAGCTATTCAGAGATTAAGCACTATAGAATATGCAGTCCCGAGAAATATTAGATTTGGGTCAATGGAATACAATGATAAAATTGAATTTGGATATGCAGTTAGTATTATTGAGGGTTATGAAAAAGAAAGTTATGAAATGATGGATTTAAAAGCTGAAAAAGGCAGATTGCTAAGTTCAGGAGATTTAGGAAAAGTTATTTTGGGAAATACTCTCTCAAATGGAAATAAAAATGGTTTTGATAAGGATATTGATGTTGGAAAAAAGATTCTTATAGAGGGTGAGAAATTTACAGTTGTAGGGATTATGGAAAAAAAAGGCAGTTTTATGATAGATGGAATTGTTTTAATGTATGACCAAGATTTAGAAGATTTAATCGGTTATGGCGATGATGTTGATATAATTGGAGCCAAAGTCAAAGACAGTAATTTAATGGATAGGGCAAAAGAAGATATTGAAAAATTATTAAGAAATAGAAGAGGTGTTAAAAAAGGTGAAGAAGATTTTAAAGTATCAACTCCAGATTCTTTGTTAAGTCAGGTTAATAGTGTGTTAAATGCTATCCAGATATTTATTGTGCTTATTGCATCTATAGCAATTTTTGTTGGAGCTATTGGAATTGTTAATACAATGGCAACTTCTGTTGTTGAGAGAAAAAAAGAAATTGGAATTATGAAAGCTATTGGAGCAAAAAACAAACATATATTTATGCAATTTTTTGTTGAGTCTGGATTGATGGGACTTATTGGAGGTGCTCTTGGAATTATTTTTGGTTTATTAATTGGATTTCTTGGAACATTAGCAATTAATAATTTTGTTGGGGCAGAAACAACTCCAGATATAAATATCCCTTTAATCTTCTTTGCCTTGCTTGGAAGTTTTATAGTTGGCTCTGTTGCAGGAATTATTCCGGCAATGAAAGCAGCAAAACAAAATCCCGTGGAGGCATTAAGAGGATGATAACTCCACAAACAATAAAATATTCTCTAAGGAATATGAAACACAAAAAAACAAGAAATTTTTTCACGATTTTATCAATTTTTATTGGGATAACAACAATTTTTATTTTTATTAGTTTTGGACTTGGCCTTTATACTTATATAGGGGATCTTACTGAGGGTTCTTCAGCAGATAAGGTGATAATCCAACCTAAAGGAGGAACTTTAGCCATGTTTGAAAATCATGTGGAGTTTACTAATGATGACTTAAAAGCTATTGAAAGAGTTCCCGGGGTTTATGAAGTTTCTGGATCGTATTTTAAAACAGTTGAGATTAAGATGCAGGATAAAATACTTTATACTTTATTAATGTCTTACGACCCTGAAAAGCCAATTGTGCTGGAATCTTCAAATGTTAAATTAGAAAAAGGAAGGGAGTTGAGCGATAATAAAAGAGAAATTGTTTTAGGATATAATTATATGATTGATGATAGAATATTTCCAAAAGCCATAAGATTAAATCAAAATATAGAAATGAATGGAGAAGACATAAAAGTCGTTGGATTTTTTAATGAAGTTGGAAGTAAACAAGATGATGCTCAAGTATATGTTTCAAATGATTATATGGATAAACTTTTTCCTGATGAAAATCTTTCTTATGGTTGGATTGTAGCTAAAGTTGATATAAAGAATATTGATGGTGTTGTAGAAAAAATAGAAAAATCATTAAGAAGAGAAAGAAATCTTGATGAAGGTAAAGAAGATTTTCATGTACAATCTTTTAATGATTTGATTGAAGGATTTTCCAGTGCACTTAATATTGTGATAGGATTTATTATTTTGATTGCATTAATTTCAGTTTTGGTTTCTGCAGTAAATACAGCGAATACAATGATTACTTCTGTTCTTGAAAGAATTAAAGAGATAGGGGTGATAAAAAGTATTGGTGCAAGAAATTCAGATATACTTGGAATATTTTTATTTGAATCCGGTTTCATAGGGTTTGTTGCAGGAGTTGTGGGTGTTTTAATTGGTTGGGCATTAAGTGCATTAGGAGGAGCAATATTAACTAATATGGGATATGGATTTTTGCAACCAGATTTTCCCATAATTCTTTTTGTTAGTCTTATAATCTTTGCAACACTTACAGGGGCAGTCTCAGGAGTTTACCCTGCAATTAAAGCATCTAAGATAAATCCTGTTGAAGCACTTAGATATGAATGAGACTTTTACGATGAATAAGAATTTATGATTTTTAATAATCGGAAGAGATTGCAATATGATTAAAGTGTTAGCGAAAAAATTTAGGGGCAAAACAACTATTTAAAAAATAATTTTTTTAGCATATAATTAGGCATAACCAAATTTATCAGATTAATTTAATGGCGTTCCTTTCTATGGGCTCTTTCTTTCTTCTTTCTTCTTTTTCTTAAAAATCCCCAAACAATTAATCCAATTAAGGCAATTACAATAAAAATAGTTGTCCAGGAAATTCCATTTTTTTCTTGAGTGTTAATAAAATAAGATGAGTCAAAATTTATTGTTTTCATCAATTCTCTTCTTGCTCCTGTTTGATCTGTATAAAAAAGTTTAATTTCAATATTCTTGCCTTTTATTATTCCCTTAAAATCTGCTGTTGTGTATTCATTAGAATCCAAATCTCCAACAATAACTCTATTAGTTCCGCTAATCTGGATATTCTCTTGTTTTGGAATTTCTAAAGTTAAAGCTTCAACATCAACATCAACGATATTTAAAACCTCAATTGTTAATTCTTTAGTTGCATAAGAATAATCATCTATATGAAGTTCAAAATCTGCATGAGTATCTTCAACTTCAAGATAAAATGTTTTTAGATTTGCAGAGGCATTTAAATCTCCAGTACCATATTTCATATCTATTGGGTTTTCTCCATTTAATGCATTTTTATCAAGTCTTACTTTATAAGGAATAATCAAATATGAATTATAATCCTTAGTATATGTTCCCCCAAGAAATTTTTTTATTAATGTTTCATTTGGATCAAATGAGATAGGGTATTGTTCTATTAATTCAAAAGATAATTCACCACAATTAGGATTTTCTATCCCTGTAATTTGAAAAACAATTTTGACATAATCACCAGGTACAGCAGGATAAGGATCTTGATTTATCATTGTTACACCAAGAGTGCAAGTTTCAGAGGCAGAAACTAGATTAAAAATAAAAATACAAGCAATTATACTTGTTATTAATACATTTTTTTCCATATTTTATTAAAATAATCTTTATTTATAAACTTTTTTAGTAAATATAAAATTTTTATAAAATTAATATAGTGTTTAAATAATCTATAAGGCAATAAATTATAATATTATTCTTATAAAAAATATTGTTACTAAAAAGTTAGTACAAAAGAAAGATTTATAAATTATTTAAATTTTTATTTTTTATGACAACAGTTTTTGGTATAAAACATCCCCAGATTAATTTAGGAATTTTGGTTGCAGATAGGCAAACCACTAAATTAGATGATGAAACAGGAATACCTAATGGAAAATATTTAGTTAGAAAATTATGGAAAAGTAAAAATGAAAATTATTGTTTTGGGCACTCTGGAAATAGAGATAATGAAACAGAAGAATTTGTTAAAAAATTATCTGGAGGAAAATTTGATGTTAGAAAAATTACAAAAAAAGGTTATTTTCCTGAATTAAGAAAACTGAATATTAAAAGAATGGGAAAAAGGCTCCCGGATTTAAAGAAGATAAGTGGAATTATTCTTATGACTAGGTTTAATAAAAATCCCGAATTATATACTTGTTTCCCTTTTGGAAGTGTTGAAAAAAGAGGATGGACTTGCACAGGAAGCGGAGATCAAAAAATAATAGAATATATGAACGCATTACAAGTTATCTATGAAGCAGGAGATTATAAAGGGAATGTTTCTGAACCAGGTGTATCTGATGTTATTCGTATTGGGCTTGAAGCTGTTAGAAGATCACAAAACCAGGATTTATATTCTCAGGGATTAGATATGCTGGTTTGCAAACCAGAAGGAATTATAGACCACTATACAGATTTAGGGGATGATTTTGGAAAAAAATTAAAGAAAATCCAAAATCAGTATAAATAAAATCCCTATCAAAAATTCTAAAAACAAAGATTTATATAGTAATATCAATTGATATAATCGTGAATTAAGAGTAGATAAAATGCAATTGTTAAAAAGAAAAAATTCTAATGCAAGATCACCAACCTTGCAAACAGTATTAATGGTTGAAAAGTTTATTGAGGAAAATAGTGGAGAATATAAAAAAACAGAATTATTCAAAAAACTTCCTAAAAAAGTAATGTGGCAAACCTTTCAGGTAATTATGGAGTATTTAGAAGAAACATATAGAATTCTTATTGAGAAAGATGGAATAATAACATATATCTGGAATCCAAAATTTTATGAGAAAATTAAGAACAGCCCAGAGGTTAAATTATGAAATCTAAGATTAAATTTATTGATTATGAATTAGAAAATGTTTTTAATTCCTTGAATAATGAAGATCCGATAAAAAAAGCATTAAAGAGAGCAATTGAAAATATAAAACAAGATCCTTTAGCAGGAAGAAATGTAATAAAAAAACTGATTCCCAATAAATTAATAAAAAGATATGGGAATAAACAATCTTAGGATTTACAATCTGCCTTCTGTTTGGAGAATGTTATATACAGTAACATCTAATGGGATAGAGATTGTCTCAGTTATTTTAGATTGGATGAATCATAAAGATTATGAACGGTTATTTAAGTTTTAATAAAAAATTATTTAATTATTTTTTTAAAAATATGTGTTTTCTAGTTATTAAAAACAACCCCAAATTTGCATTGCTCTAAAAAGAACATAGAACCAACTAAATATTCCATGGAGAATTGCCCAAAGAATTGATGTGTTTTGAGTATAAGATAAAACAATTGCAAGAGCTGAACCAAAAATCCAGAAATGCCCTCCATGGCAAGTATAATTTTTCTTTCTCTTTTGTTCAGCACGAATTACTTTATCAAGATTTCTAACTTTAATATCAATATCAGGCCTCTTTTTTTCCCTCACCATTTTTTAATTTAATGAGAAAGACTATAAAAAGTTATTTAATCATCTTCTTTATCAAATTTCATAATTTTTATATTTTTCATTAAATTTTTATTTGGAGCAATTCCCCTATATATCTTTTCAAATTCTTTCGAATCTAATTCAATAATCCCTGAGCTGTTTTTTCCTCTAAAACAAACAGCAATAGAAGCATCTTTAGGAGATAATAAATCTTCATTTATCAAAATTTCTTTTACCTGTCCAGAAGTTTCAAGTTTCACAATCCCATCAGGATTTTGTTTTTTTATCTTGATTTCCATATAAAATTAAGCCAGAGATTACTTATAAGAATTTGTTGTGTTGAAAGTAGTCTTAGAATTATAATCATTTATTGAATTCTGATTTATTAAATTAAAAATATGAGATTCTTCTATGTTCATGAACTTTATGTTCCATCTTTATCCTCTTGATAGATTATATAAGCTATTGCCCCTCCTTGTTTTCCAATTCTTATTGTTGGAGTCTTAAATAAAATGTAATAATCATTTTTTTTTGCAAAATCTTCTAGTGCTGAAAATCCTCTTTCAGAGGTTTCAATTTCTTTTGGGACTAAAACTCCATTATCATAAAATTCTTGACGCATCCATCCAGCACAAAAAGGATTATTAAGATAAATTTTATTAATCCTCACAGTTTTCCCTTCTTCAATTTTGCCTAATGAAGTTTTGTGTCCTTGATGTGAAAAATTACTTACATATTCTAATAAAGGCATATTTAATTGAATTTTTATAGTTTTTAAGAATTGTTAATGTCTAAAGATTATCTTAGAATTTTATTTAACAGGTTTCATATCTTTCCATGCAAGTTCAAACATATGTTCAAGGGCTTGAGCAAAAAATTCAGTATTAATCCAAACCCCCACATCATAATTTGGATGGAATTTCTGGTCATCAAGAAGCATAAACATTATTTGTTTAGAATCAATAATAATAAATCTTGCTCTTAGATTTCCTAAGTTCTTAACTTCTGCAACTTTTTTAAAATCTTTAGCAATTTTAATATTGTTTTTATCAATAGGAGCAGCAACTCTTACTTTTACCCCTCTTTTTTTGCATTTTTCTAAAGAAGGCATTAATGCTTCAATTTTTCTATTTAAACCTTCAGTTGTTGTAACAATTGTTATTGTGGATTCAGCATTTCTTACCATCATATCAAGCTGATTATAAAGATTTTGTCTTCCTTTTAAACTTCCAGATAAATCAGAAGGTTCGACAAATTTAATTCCTTTATCAAATAAAGTATTAAGTTCTTCAAGGACATCATCTCCTTTTAAATTTTCTAATCTTTCAGTTTTTTCTTTAGCATGTCTCATTAAGTTTTTCTTAACTCTCTCAACAACTTCTCCTGGTTTAAGTGCAACAAATTTTATTGGCTTTCCAAGTTTCATAATAATAAATCCTTTTTTTTCAAGACTCTCGAGAATATCATATGTTCTACTTCTTGGAACATCAGAAATACTACTTAATTCTCCAGCAGTACTTGTTCCCCTTGAAAGCAGAGCAGCCCAAACCTTTACTTCATATAAGTTAAGGTCAAATATTTTTCTTAATCTACTTAAAAATTCATCTTTAACTATCATTTTTCTATTTTATGTATCCTCTTCTTTATTTTTAAATATTGTTATGATGGAAGGGTAAATTAGGAGGATTACTACATAGTCAGTAAATAACACCTATTTGCCCTTTTTTATCTTTAATTTTAAATTCAGTATTGTTTTTAAATCTTTCTTTATCAGTTAGAACACTTTTTGAAATGAATAATTTTTTGGCATTGGTTCTTTCTTTTATAAAATTTTTTTGTTTGTCAATTATCTCATTGAATTCTATGTCCTCGGTAAAGAAACTAATTTCAATTTTATCTTTTTTATTTAAACCAAGTTTTTTCCTAAATGCCTGGATTTGCCTTGATAATTCTCTTGAATAACCTTCTTCTTCAAGTTGTTTAGTTATAGTTTTATTAAGTTCTACAGAGATAATTTCATTTTTTTTATAGATTATTTTTTTAATATTAAGTTGTTCTTTTATTATGTCTCCCATTCCTTTTTCAATTTTAAAATTAGAATTAATTATAGCAGATAATAATGGCCATTTTAATCCAATTTTTAATTGGTCTCTTTCTTTTAAGCCAAGTTCTATTATTTTTAGAAGATTTTCAAAATCTTCTTCAAGCTTTTTGTTAATTATTTTTTTATCACTTTTTGGCCAAGCAGATAAGTGAACTGATTGTTTTGAAAAATTATCATAAATATATTCTGTGATATAAGGGGCAAATGGGGCAAGCAATAAAGATATTTTTTCTAAAATATCTCCCACTATTTTTTTAGTGTCATTTCTTTCTCTTGTAATTCTAATATAACCTCTTGAAAAATCATTTATAACAAAGTCCATTATTTTTAAAAAAGGAGTGTGTAGGTGATATTGATTTAGTTCATTAGTCACTTCGGTAATTAAACTATTTATTTTACTAATAATCCATTTATCTTCTATTTTATTTTTAGATATTTTTTTATTTTCAAGTTGATTATGATAATTGTTAAGATTATAAAGAACGGTTAAAAAAGGCATTATTGATTTTTTTACAAGATTATAGGAAAATGGTTTAAAATTCCCTGCATCTGAAGTGCAAAATTGTAGCCTTACTGCATCAATTCCAGTTTTATCTATCATCTCTTTTGGATTAATAATGTTCCCTTTGCTTTTACTCATTTTTTTCCCTTCATCATCAACAACATGCCCAGCGCAAATTACATTTTTATATGCTGGTTTCTCAAATAAAATTGTGGCTAAAACATGCATGGTATAAAACCATCCTCTTGTCTGGTCTATTGCTTCAGAAACAAAATCATAGGGAAATCTTTTTTCAAAATATTCTTTATTTTCAAAAGGATAATGAAACTGTGCAAATATAGCTGCTCCTGAATCATACCAACAATCTATTACCTCAGGAATTCTTTTCATTTCTTTTCCACAAGAACATTTAAGTTTTATTTCATCAATCCAGGGTTTATGCAAATCAATTTCTCCAGAAATTTTTTTTATTGAATTCTTTTTTAATTCATCAATACTTCCAATTGCTTTTTCTTCTCCGCAACTTTCACATCTCCAGATAGGTATTGGTGTTCCCCAAAATTTAGACCTTGATAATGACCAATCTTTTGCATTTTCAATCCAATTGCCAAATCTTCCTTCTTTAATGTGTTTTGGTTCCCAATTTATTTTCTTATTTAATTCAGTCATTTTTTCTTTTACAGAACTGACTTTAATAAACCAAGAATTTATTGCATAGTATAATAGAGGGGTGTCACATCTCCAGCAATGAGGATAACTATGAGTTATTTTCTCTTTTTTAAATAAAAGTTTTCTTGATTTTAAATCTGAAATTATATCTTTTTCAGCTGTTTTCACAAATTTGCCTTTAAATTTAGGAACAATATCTAAAAATTTTCCATCTTGTCCAACAGTATGAACCTCTGGCAAACCAATTTCTTTCCCAACATTATAATCATCTTCTCCATACATAACAGCTATATGGACAACACCTGTCCCATCTTCAGTATTTACAAAATCAGCAGGGATTATTTTGTATGATTTTGAATTTTTTAGTTCTTTAATTTCATATAATGGTTCATATTCTATCCAAACTAAATTCTTGCCCTTAAATTTTTCAAGAATTTTATAATCTTTTACCAAATTTAATTTTTCTTCTCCAATAATAATTTTATCTCCATCTTGAAGTTGGATTTTGACATAATCTATATTAGGATTTATAGCAAGTGCAACATTTCCTGGAAGAGTCCAGGGGGTGGTGGTCCATGCCAAAACATATTCATTATTTTTATTTTTTAATTTAAATGCAACATATACAGAATCTTCAGTTATATCTTTATATCCCTGAGCAACTTCATGACTTGAAAGAGGTGTTCCACAACGAGGACAAAATGGCACAACTTTATTTCCCTCATAAAGCATTTTTTTATTATATAATTCTTTTAAGCTCCACCAAACACTTTCCATATATTTATTTTCAAGAGTAATATAAGGTTTTTTCAAATCAACCCAGTAATTTAACTCTTTAGTTGCTGTATCCCACTCATTAATATAGGAGAAAACACTTTTTTTGCATTTATCTATAAATTTTTCAGTCCCATAATTTAAAACATCTTTTTTTTCTTTAAGATGTAATTCTTTTTCTATCTGAACTTCAACAGGCAGACCATGACAATCCCATCCCCCTTTTCTTGGAACAGAATAACCTTTCATATACCAAAATTTACATATAATATCCTTAAAAGTTCGAACCTCAAGATGGTGTAATGCAGGGGGGGCATTTGCAGTTGGAGGCCCTTCTATAAAACTAAAAAGTTCTTTTTTAGAATCATAATGAATTGCTTTTTCAATTTCTTTCTGATTCTCCTTCAATTTTTTCTTTGCTTTTTCTTCAACTTTTTTGAAATCATACATTTTATTACCAGGATTTTCTGTTTTTTAAATGTTTAAGATTTTTTAAATTAATCTTATAGATAGGCACCCAAAATTAATGCAGGATTTATTTAAAATAGGATTATTAAGATTTATTATCTAGTATTTATACAAAATTCTTTTTTGCTTTACTATTAGATTTTAATTAATAATTTATTTTATTATTTAAATTAATTATATATTTTTCCTTAGATTATTATGATTTTTTAGCACCAAAATCTATAAGAATTAACAACTCGAACTATTTTTAATGACACCCGGATTAATGATTGTTAAAACAGTAGGGAAATATTATCCTTTAACAATTGTTAATGAAACTGATTATAATGGAATTCTGGAGCATATCTCTGATAATAAATGTAGTGTGAGGTTTATTTATGGAAAGAATAATCTTTCTCTTGAAGAAATATTTTCTATTAATAGTGATGTGGGAAATTTATTAGAAGCATTTAATGATAGCAGGGTATTAAGACTGGTTAATAAAAAAAAGGATTTAAGAAGAATTAATAATATAGATTATTCTAAAATAGAAAAAGAGCTTGAAAAAATATTTTAAAATCTTTCTAAAAATTCCTTTTCATTATCATTAAGTTTTCCAGGAATTATAATGCAAAAAGGTTTTCTCATACCTCTTATACCATTTAATGTATTAATTTTATCGTAAAAAATTTTGCTTTTTTTAGTTCCAAGTGCCTGACAAATAATTAAATAATCTAAAATTAGATTATTTTTTTCTGCAGTTTCTTTAAGTTGCTCTAATGCTTCATTAAAAAACATATCAATATCAACAAGTAATAAACTATGTGCCTGTATTTTTTGATTATCTTTGATAATTTCAATAAAACTTTCTGGTTTAAAATGTTTTTCCAAATTCCATTTAGGTAAAGATGCTGTTTTTCCAAACTTATATAGCTGTAGTCCAGTTTCAGCAATAGCATCAAAAATAGAACTTGCTTGAATAACCTTGCATTTAACCCTGCTTTTTTTAGCTTCTTCTAATAAACTTATATGTGTTGTAGCATTTAAAGGACTTCCATAAATAAGAAGGGCAACATCTTTTTTTGAAGCTTCATCAACAATTTTGCAGGATTCAACAAAATTTCTATCAGCAGGAAGTATTTTTTTATTTAAAATTCCAGCAATTTCAGATAAGGGATAAGGGTATTCAATAGTATAGTTTTCAATATAAATCTTTTTGCATTTTTTAGCATATTCTTTCCCTTCAATTGAAATTCCTTTTCTATTAAGTCCAAGTCCGATTAAATATAACATAAAAAAATTAGATATTTTTAGTTTATTAAATTACCCCTTTAAACTTTTATTATTAAAAATAAACTAAAAATAATAGAATTTAATCTATAATAGGATAAATCAGTTAAAATTATAATTAATTTAAGCAATTTGAGAAGTTCCTAAATTTTATAATAATAAATTTTCCCTCTTTAGTTATTTAAAAAAAAGTTACATAAAAAAATAATTATTCTTCTGTAGGTTCACTTGCTAAAAAAGCCCACCAGGGTTTTTTTACATTTATGACCTCGCCAGTTTCAGCATCTATATGTACCTGAACTTGCATTTTTGTTTTAAACAATCCAAAGACTTTTGATTGTCTTTGTGTTTTTATTTCATAAGCAAGTTTTGCTTGCTCTTTTTGTCCAACTTCTTTTAATTCAATAGAGCAATTATTTGATTCATTACAATTTTTTAATCTTAATTTCTGTAGTGCTGTTTCAGAAGCGGTATCCGGCATAACTTTAATCTCTGCATTTTTTCCATTACTCAATATGGCTTTTAATCTTGTTTTATTCTGAAATTGTTCTTGAGTTATATTACAATCGCAATTTACTTTCACACTGCCAACTTCTAATTGAATTTTATTATTTGATTGTTTTTTAATTTTTATTTGCTGTCCATTTTCTCCAATATAGTTTCCATCTCTAATTTTAAATTGATTTTGTAGATTAGTTTCTTCTCCCTGATTTTGAGTATTTGTTTCTAATCCCTGCCCTGCTTCATTAATTTCAGGATCAATTATTCCTGTTCCAGGTTCATGAATCCCTTGTCCTTGAGCAATTACAAAACTCATAAGAGATATTCCAATCAATAAAGATAACACCAAATTTTTCATAAGATTATTAAAAATTTAGACTATTTAAATCCTTATGGATTTCATATAAAAAGTTAACAAATAAAATTTAGAATTTAATCCCCGGCAAATTATCTAAACTTAAAAAGAAGAGCTTGATATTAGATTAATTGAATATAAACATTGATATAAAGAGAATGTTATATTTAGAAATTATAAGGATTCACAAAGCATAAAAAAGAAGTTTATTTAAACAAACAATCTTAATAATATTATTAATATGAACAAAACAGATATCTTAATTATCGGGGGTGGTCCAGCAGGAGTTGTTGCTGCAGTTACTGCTAGAAAAAATAATCCTGAAAAAAAAATTATGTTAGTTAGGGAAGAAGAAAAAGAGGTAATACCTTGTGGTATTCCTTATATATTTAATCGCTTAAATTCTGTTGAAAAAGATTTAATGTCAGATAAATCATT
The DNA here is from genome assembly GCA_964600565.1 of Candidatus Woesearchaeota archaeon. Classification (GTDB taxonomy): domain Archaea; phylum Nanobdellota; class Nanobdellia; order Pacearchaeales; family GW2011-AR1; genus CAZRJS01. Next base: position 31,777 of record CAZRJS010000007.1, read on the forward strand.
AAATAAAAATAATATTCTCTTATTATTTGATAGGGTGACAAAGTTCAATCCTACAAAAAAGAAAGTTTTTTTTAAAAAAAATAAAGAATTGAATTATGAAAAATTAATTTTAGCTACAGGTTCGAAGTCCAGTTTAATTCCTATTAAAGGTATTGATAAAAAAGGGGTATGGTATATTAAAAAAGATTTAGAATATTTAAAAAAACTTAGAAAACAAGCATTAAAATCAAAAAATATTGTGATTATTGGGGGTGGTTTTATTGGTGTTGAGCTAGCAGAAGAATTAAGCAGAATTAAAAAATTAAAGATTAGTATTGTAGAAAAATTAGAGCATTGTTTGATAACAACTTTTGATAAGAAATTTGCTGTTGCAATTGAAGAAAAATTAAAAGAAAAAGGTGTAAAAATTTATACTAATAAAAATATAGATGAGATTATAGGAAGAAATAAAGCGGAATCAGTAAAATTAAAAGACAAAAAAATTCCCGCTGATTTAATTATATTATCTATAGGGGCAAAGCCTAATACAATTTTAGCCAAGGAAGCAGGAATTAAAATAGGAAAATATAATGGAATCAAAGTTAATAAATATCTGGAGACAAATATCAAAGATGTTTTTGCAGTTGGAGATTGTGCTGAAACAAGATGCTTATTAACAAAGAAATATATCCCAGTAATGCTTGCTTCAACAGCCTGTCATGAAGCAAGAATAGCTGCTGCTAATTTATATAAAAAAGAAAATTTAATCAAAAATACTGGAACATTAGCTGTTTTTTCCACATCTATTAATGGCTTGTCAGTAGGTATAGCAGGTTTAAGTGAAAGAAAACTTAAAGATGAAAAAATTGATATCCTAATAGGTGAAAGTCAGGCCATGAATCATCATCCAGAATCATTGCCAAACACACAAAACATAAAGGTTAAGCTTATTTTTTCTAAAACTTCAAGAAAATTATTAGGCGGCCAGGTTATTGGACCAGAAACAATAGGAGAGACAGTGAATATACTTGCATTAGCTATTCAAAAACAAACAACCATTTATGATTTTGACACCTTGCAAATTGCTACTCATCCACTTTTAACTTCTGCTCCAACTGTTTATCCTTTAATTATTGCTGCCCAGTCTGCATTATCTAAAATGATAAGAGAAACTAAATAAAATTAGAGTTTTTATTTTACAATTCTTCAATAGCTCTTTCAATTCCCTTGTACCAGGTATAAACCATTTTTTTTATTCTTTTTTTAATCTGATTTTTGTTGTTAATTTCATATAAAAAAGTATATCCTCCTTTAGAAATATTTCTTTGAGTTCTTCTTATTAAATTTTTAATAACAAGAATTTTTATTGCTTTTTGAATTGTTGTTCTATCAAGTTCCATATTTTTAGAAATTTGAAATACTGTATATTTTTTATTTTTCCCAAATAAAAAAAGTAATAAATTATATTCAGTTTTATTTAAATCAAATGTGCATTTAATCAAATCTTTTTTAGATATTTTTTTACATGAAAAAGTTATCATTTTAGCACAAATTTTATTTTAATTATAAATTACTTCTTGCTTTTTTAGTAATTAATATTCTCTTAATACAGAAAACAAGGATAAACTGTTGTCTAAAGACAACAGACAATTACTACATAATTGCCCCTTATTTTCTGATTCAGAAACTCTAAATAAATACCACGAGTTTCTGATGGCAATAATATAAGAGGCTTCATAAGTTTTCCCTATTAACATTTATTCTTGTTTTTTAATTTGTTCGTAAGCAGAAGTAGATGCAATTGCCCCTTCTGCACATGCTGTTATAGCTTGTTTTAAAGGGTTATTTGTAATATCTCCTGCTGCGAAAATTCCGGATATTGAAGTTTCCTGAATTTTATTTACTACAATGTAATTATTTTCAAGATTTAAATTAAGTTGTTTAGCAATTTTTGTGTCAGGAATTGAACCTATTTCAACAAAAATTCCATCTAAAGAAAGTTCTTTTCCAGAATCTAATAAAATTCCTTCTACTTTTTCTGAGCCTTTTATTTCTTTTATTTCTGAATTAAAAATCAATTCAATTTTTTTATCTTTTTCAACTTGTTTAACCCATGTAGGTTCTGCTCTGAAAAATTTTTCTTGTCTGTAAATAATATAAACCTTTTTTGCATATCTAGATAACAAAAGAGCTGCAGTTAAGGCAGCATTACTTCCCCCAATTACTGAAACAATTTTTTCTTTGAAGAAAGTTGCATCACAAGTTGCACAATAACTAATACCTCTTCCTAAAAGTTTATTTTCATTTTCCAAATTTAATTTTACTTTTTCTCTTCCAATAGCTATAATAATTTTTTTAGCACTATAAATAGAATTATCTGTTTTAATCTCAAATTCTTCATTTTTTTTAATTTTTCTTTTGGATAACTCTCTTGGTTTTTCATGTTCAAAAGAAAAGTTAGAGAAATTCAATTTTGAGGAATTTATCTTTATTTCTTCAACTTTATCTGAATTAATTTTTATCCCTAGATTTTTTACTTGTTCAATTAGTTTTTTTGTTAATTCCATTCCAGTAATTGAATTATGAGAAGGAAAATTGCATATTTCAGCAGCTTCAGATATTGCACCTCCGTTTAATTCTCCAATAATTAATGTATTTAATAAATATCTTCCAGCATAAATAGCTGCAGTTAAACCTGCAGGACCTGCTCCAATAATAATTAAATCATATTTTTTTTCTTCCATTTTTTCTTCTTTTATTTTCCTAATGATTTTTAAGTTTATTTATATTTATCTCCGCCCTATTCCTCTTCCTTGACCAGTTCCCCTACCTCTTCCTCCACCCATACCTCTTCCCTGACCATTTCCCATCCCTCTTCCCTGACCATTTCCCATTCCCCTTCCATTTCCCATTCCTTTTCCCTGACCATTTTCCATACCTTTTTCTTGATTTTCTATAATATTTTCTCTTCCTGAATCTTTTTCATTTAAAATAATCGCGTTTCTAGGACAGGCATCTGCAGCTTTTTGTAAACATTCTGCATTTTCATTTTTTATTTCTGCAATATTGTTTTTCATTTCTATTCCATCTGGACAAATGCCTTCGCAAATTCCACAACCAATGCAGTTTGCTTTGTCTATTTTAGCTTCCATTTTTTATATAGGGACATTTATTTTCATCTGTTCTTTTA
>CAZRJS010000007.1:35045-37385 GCA_964600565.1 Candidatus Woesearchaeota archaeon
TCTATTTTAGCTTCCATTTTTTATATAGGGACATTTATTTTCATCTGTTCTTTTATCTAAAACTGCTCGTATGAATTCATTGCAGGATTTAAACCCGCATTTCCCACAATTTAAATTAGGTAATCTTGATTTTAATTCTTTCCCTTGATTATATTTTTTTAATGTTTCTTGAGAACTTATTTTTTTGTTTCCATAGCAATATCCACATATTGCAGTAGGCATAGAATGTTTAAGAGTGAGATTTTCTTTTGTTTCTTTAGTTTTTCTTATTTTTTCAGCCACATCAATTGCTCCTTCTCCTGTTAATCCATTTCCATCTATTATTAAAGCATTTTTGTTTACTTCTATAATTTTGCTCCTAAATATCTCTCTTTCTGCTTGGGAAATTAAATCCCCTTTTGATACAATAACAACATCAGCATCGCTTAATAAAGGGCCATAGTTTGAAGGATTTCCCGCCAAAATATTTAAAACATTTACAGCAAGCCCTTCTTTTACATAAGGAGAACATCTTAAACATAATCCTGCAGTTTCCATAATAATAAAATCTTTATCTTTATTTTGGCTAATTATTTTTGGTATTTCTAAGGCTGCATAGTGGTCTGGGCAAACATCTCCTGAAATCTTCTTTTCTGTGCTTATGTTGAATTTTTCTTTTATTAAGAGATCATCTTTTGTATTTAAAACATCAAACTTCACATAATGAATATTTTTTTCTTTTAATTCTTGGATTGCGAATTTAATCATGCTTGTTTTTCCGCTTCCAGGTGTTCCTCCAAAAATTATTATTTTCATTTTATGGGATTGCAATTTAATTTTAATTTTTCTATTTGTTTTCCTTCCCTTATTCCTTCTCTTATCTCTAAAAAATATTCATCGATCCATGAAAGGTAACTTGCAATCTCTTTTTCTTTAGAAGATGTAGAAATATTTTTGCTTATCCCCCCATTTTTCATTACAAGTCTTTTATCAGTATCTAATGCAAGAATTGGATTGTGTGTTACTAAAAAAATAATCTTTTCTTTTTTAATAAGGAGATTAAGTGCTTGTTTTATTTTTATTCCTGCATTTTCTATTTCATCAATTAAGATAATAGGAGATTCACTGATATTAGCCAGATCAGAAATCATTAAAGATCTTGATTGTCCTCCTGATAAAATTAATAAATTTGTATTTCTCTTAATTTTTTCTCCAGTTAAGGTATTAGCATCATTTATTACTTTTTCAATTAGTTTTTCTGTTTCTTCCTCTGTCCTATATTTCCCTCTTGTTTTAATATGCGTCTTTAAGAAATTATATACATTAGTATCGGTCATAAAATTCATATGTTGGGTTAGATAACCAATTATTTTTCTAATTGGATCTGTTTTTAATTGATTATCTGCTTTTTTATTATTGATTTGAATTTTCCTTTTAGTTTTTGTCTCCCCATATGCAAGTTTTTCAATGTCATATAATAATTGACTTTTACCAGAGCCAGTTGGACCCACAATCCCAATTTTTTGCCCTTTAAATATATCTATCTTTCCTGAATTCTCTTTTTTATTTTCTTTGTCGATACCAGGTAAAATAGAAATCTTTTCTATTTTCATTTTAGTTATTTAAGATTTTTTTCAATATATTCTCTTACTGAAGATTCTGGTAAAGCTCCTATGAATTCATCCATTATTTCTCCATTTCTGAAAAATTTTACTGCAGGAATACTGCTTATACCATATTTTTGGCTTAGAATTGGATTTTTATCAACATTTAATTTAGCCAAAACTATCTCTTCTGGATTTTCATCTGCAACTTTTTTCAAATTAGGACCAAGCATTAAACAAGGCATACACCATTCAGCCCAAAAATCAACAATTACAAGTTTCTCTTTGCTTTCTTCTAAAACTTTTTCTTCAAAATTATTATCGTTTACTTCAATTTCCATTTTTATTTTTTACCTCCTGATTTAATTTATTTATGTTGTAGTGGATAATCTAAGCACTTCTCTTTAAATAGTTTATGGAGTTGTGAATTAATAAATATCCTAAAATCACTAATAGTTTTATAGATATAAGAATTATTTTTTTAACAAACTTCTGCTTGTAACAATTGTTATAAAGAAAAAACTAAATAAAAGAATATCATTTTTTAATATCAAACCAGTAAATCCCCCTATTAAACTTAAAATTATAATTAGCTTAAACCAGTTTTTCCCGATTTTTAATTCTTCTTTTGTTATTTTTGCAAGAAAGTTTCCTATAAAAAATCCTGTAACTAAAACAATTATGCCAATTAAAATTTTAATTATTTCTTGCATTTTATATCTTGTCTAAGGGGCTTTTTATATTTTTAATTGAAGCC
>CAZRJS010000008.1:0-2285 GCA_964600565.1 Candidatus Woesearchaeota archaeon
TCACAATAAAAAATTATAGGGGCATCCAATTTTAGGATATGGGCGCGGAGGGAATCGAACCCCCAGCTGTCGGGCTGGAGCCAACCGCTTTACCATTAAGCGACGCACCCTTGTGAATTCTCTGGGAATTAACACATAATCATATACACTTTTTTCTTCTTTTAAATTCTTTTGCTTTGATTAATTTTTTTATAAAATAAGAATTACACTTTCTGAATAATTTTATATTTTGAAAATTTATTTTTTTCCATTTTTATACATTGCTTAAGGCAATAAAAGTATATTTTAAAATTTTTTTAATTTTTTCTTCTGTAAACTTTCGAATTTCTGTAACATAATCTTCACGATTATCTGGGGTTATGCTTACTCTATCCACAACAATTAGTTGTGTATTTTGAATGGGCTGATTAATATCGTGGAGGTTAGAATATAAATCTAAATTTTTATTTAAAATAATTGGAGAAATACCTGTCCCTCTTGTATAAAGAGTTTTATCTCCATTATCGTCAAAAATAGGCATACCACTATTATCAAATCTTGTAAATTTTCTTTCATTATTTGAGTAAGCTAATTCAGAAGCCCTCATAACCCTTGTATTATCGTTAATCACAAATTTCAGTCCATAATATGAATCTTTATCTTCTTTTAATCCTAATCCCCAAATAAGAAAAGGAAGTTCAGGACTTATTTTAAACCCATTATCTTTGGTTGATTTAAATAAAGATTTTATTATCTCATTATTTATATCATAAGAATCTTCTTCACTTCTTAAAACAATACTTGAAGAAACTTCATAAAAACCCCTTAGAAAATTAGGCTTTTGCTCAGCAATTAATCCCAAATCTAAATGAGTTGCAGTTTCAATGCCCTCTTGATTTAATAATAATATTTTAAATAAATTAGAACCTCTTCTCCCACTATTTAATGATTCTCTAGCATTCTCTCCTTCGAATTTTTTAATAGCTTCTTCATATATTCTTTGCTCTATTTTATCCAAATGTCTTGCAATTGAATAATTTGCATTTCTTGGAACAAAATTAATTTTTTTAGTTTTCTTTACCATTTTCACTTGAACTTTTAAAAAACCTTTTATTTAAAAATCTTTCTTTTTTGTTACCCCTTAAAAATTATTCCTATTTACTATGTCTATACTTATCTCTTTTTTCATATTTATCCATAGTTAATTTAAAAGTTTCTCCCAAATTAATTTCTAATTTATTAGCTATGCAGCAAGCAGTAAATAAAATATCTCCTAACTCTAAATCAATTTTTTTAGTTTCCTCTTTTTCTCCAATTTTTCTTGGCTTATCACCATATTTATTATTAATTTCCCTAGCTAATTCTCCAACTTCTTCCGCCATTCTTAATCCCATACTTTTCACATCCCAATATTCTGCCCCAATCTCTCTAAACCATTCATCAATCCTTTTCTGCATATCTTCTATATTCATACTATTTTATGTATAATTATTATATAAACTTTATCAAAATCAGAAATTCTTGGTAGTTTATTTGTGAGATTTTCTGAGTTAGAAATTTCAGGACAATTTCTTAATCATAATTTTTTCATTTCTTTTATTTCCTCTCCAGAAATTGCGCAACCTTTAAATTTCATTGCCCAAAGAAAAGCATCAAGAGCTTTTTCACCTTTAAGAGAGGAAATTCCTTTTTTACAAGCAACATAAATTAATTCGGCAGATCTAATGAATTTATATTTTTCAAATTTTTTTAAGTTTTCCCTATTTATAGAAAGTCTTGTGTGAAATTTTTTTTCAAGAAATTTATGGAGTTCATTAGGAGTTTCACACAAACTTCTTGTTGTTCTTTCATCAATAGCAATAACATTTCTAATTCTTTTCTCATCCAAAAAATCACTTAAAGCAAGACAGGATGCTTCTCCTGAACTTATTATCTTTATTCCATTATTTTTATTTTGTTTATCTATAAAAACATTATTAGCAAGTTCTAATTGTTCTTTTGTTTGATTAGAAACTTTATTACTTTTTATTCCAATAGATTCGGGCATTTCAATAATTTTTTCATCAAGTAATTGTTTAAGTTTTAAACCTTCTAACTCAAACCTTTTTATTGTTAAAGGCTTGTCAATAATTTCTTTTTTTACTTCATTAGTTATAAGAAATTTTCCATTAAATATTTTTTTAAGACCCTCAATTTCATTTAACAAACCATTCATTGAAAAACTTATTAAGCTTCCAGCATCAAAGATTATTGCTTTACCATTTTTCTCTTGAGCATTATTTAAATTTTCTATATTTTGTTTCATT
>CAZRJS010000008.1:2385-27704 GCA_964600565.1 Candidatus Woesearchaeota archaeon
TTTCATTCTAATTCTTTTTCCATTTTACAAAAGGATTTATCCTTATCTTTCACTTTATTATAGCCTAATTTTTTGTAAAAATTTCTTGCAGAAAAGAGAGCTTTTACATAAACTATTTTAAATTTTTTTCTTTTAGCAAGTTTTTCAAGTTTTTCAATCATTGTTTTCCCAAAACCTTTTAATTGGTATTTAGGGCAAATATAAATCATTCGTATTTCATGAGTTTTTTCAAGTCTTCCTGTTCCGGCAATTTTATTTTTGGATTCAATAACAAACATCTCTGTTTCTCTCCAAGCTTTTTCTATATTTTTAAGTGTATAATCCTCCCTTAATTTATCTTTAAGATTTTTTTTCTCTTTTACAAAATCTATGCAATTATAAACTATTTCTTGAATTCTTTCAAAATCTGATTTACGCACCTTACGAATTAAAAAATTTTCCCCCATTATTCAAACATATCCATAGCAAGTTTAATTCTTGATTTAATTAAAAGCGGTTCTTTTTTGTGAATTCCTTCAAAATCTTTCTGACCAACATAATTTACAAGTTCCCAGAGTGTAATTCCTAATAAATTTGCTGTTTTCTCCATAGAAATTCCATGTTCATAAATTTTTGATGCTTTGTTAACACTTGCTTTTCTAAAAACATCTTGAATATATTTTTTTAATTCTCCAGAAAGATTATCTATTTCTTTTCTTATTAATCTTAAGCATTTACTAAACTCCTTTTCATTATTTTTTTCAAGAAATTCAATAGATTTATCAATATAAATATTAATATTCTTATAAAATTTATTCCAACCAGAATAATTTTTATATTTTTCTCTCTCAAGAATTTTTTCAATAGAATAAATAATAACTGCAACAGCTATATTATCTGGATCATGAGTACGTGCGACAGTATTATTAGTTTGATTACTTAAAAGTTTTAATTTATAAGTATCTTTTTTCTCTATTGCTATTTTTGTTTCTTTAAAAATTCTTAATATATTTTCTGCCTCTTTCATAAAATAAAAAATAAATCTACCTTAATAAAAGTTTTTATACATTATTATTCTTAATTTATTATGAAAGAAGTATTATTAGATACAAATTTCCTAATGGCATGTGTTAAACAAAAAATAGATTTTTTTGAAGAAATAAAATTTATGGGATATAAAACACTCATTCCTGAAAATGTAATAAGAGAACTAAAAAAAATAATTAATTCAAAACAAAAATTACACAATAGAGAATTAGCAGAACTATCATTAAAATTAATTAGTAAAAATTCTTATAAAAAAATTAAATTTAAAAAAAGAAATGTTGATAATGCAATAGCAGAACTTGCGAATTCAGAAAAAAATATTATTGTTGCTACTCTTGACAAAGATTTAAAAAGAAAAATCCAAAAAAACAAGATGATTATTCGAGATAGAAAAAAATTAGATATTGTTTAATCTTGATTTTTATCAATAAATTACTTAAAAACTTTAATTAATTCTATTTCTTCTAAGTTTTCCAATTAACTTATTTTTATAAGATTTATTTTTATATAGTTAATTTACTCAACAAAAGTTAATTAGCAGTATTAATAATTTTCAGCCTATCAAATAAAGCAATAACTAATTATAGAATAAAAAAGATAACCTTTAAAAACCATTTTTACTCATTTTTATTATAAAATGTTCTACATTATTGAAGTTCAAGATTATGTAAGGGTTGAACCAAGATTATTTGGTTTATCTACTAAGGAAGCTGTTGAAAAACAACTTAAAGAAACATATATAGAACAATATAACTCTGAATTAGGCAAAGTTATTTCAATAATTAAAATCCTAAATGTTGGCGATGGGATAATAATTCCCGGAGATGGTGCAGCTTATTATAATTCAAATTTCAAACTTTTAGTCTGGAAACCAGAATTACAAGAATTAATTTATGGAACAATTTCAGAAATAGCAAACTTCGGAGCATTTATAGAATTAGGAGTAATGAGGGGAATGATTCATATTGGGCAAACAATGGAAGATTACGTTAGTTTCAGCAAATCAAATACTTTAGCAGGAAAATCTACAAAAAGAAGTTTAAAAAAAGGAGATTTATGTATAGCAAGAATTGTTGCGATAAGCCATAAAACAAATATACCAAAAATTGGGTTAACAATGAGACAACCAGGATTAGGTAAATTAGAATGGATTCAAGAAGATAAAATTAAAAAAGAGAAAGAATCAGCTAAAGCATCTAGGGCAACAAGTAAACCCTCTAATAAATCAGAAAAGAAGAAAGCAGGAGGAAAAAAGAAATAATAATTAAAAATGCCTAAAGAAAAAGCTTGTAAAATATGTAATGCCATTTTTGAAGGAGAAAAATGTCCTAAATGTGGCTCAAAAAATATAACTGAATCATTCAAAGGACAGATAGTTATTTTAAATCCAGAAAAATCTGAAATTGCTAAAGAGATAAATCTAAAAGAAAAAGGTAATTTTGCAATTAAAACTAGATAAAATGCAATTAAAAATAAATCAGGAAAAGGAAAATCCTCTTTTGGATAGAAAAGAAATTCAGGGAATAATTGAAGAAGAAATTGCTCCGAGTTATAAGGAAACAAGAAAATTTCTATCTGAAAAATTTTCTGTTTCAATAGATAATATCAAAATTAACTCAATTAAAGGAAAATTTGGAACTCACAAATTTATTTTAAAAGCAAATATATACAAAACAAAAGAAGCAAGAAATTCAACTGAAACAAAATCAAAAAAAGAGATTGTGGCTGAAAAATTAGAAAATATTGTGCCTGAAAAAATTTCTGAAAATAAAGAACCTATTCAAAAAGAAGTTAATGAACCTGTTCAAGAGGGGGTTAAAAAAGAAGTTAAAGAACAATAAAAATGGCTAAAAAGAAAAAAACAATTAAAAAAGGTAAAAAACCTCATAAAAACAAACCCACAAGTAAGAAATATACAAAATATAATTTAGAGGGAGATAAAATTACTCGAGAAAAAACCTGTCCAAGATGTGGACCAGGAATTTTTTTAATGAATGCTCAAGGAAGAACTTATTGCGGGAAATGTCATTATTCTGAGTTTGAAAGTAAAAAAACTGTTGAACAAAAAGACAAGTAAATTTATATTTTAATGAATTTGTTGAATTGTAAATTCAAGTTTTTTATATTTAACAAAATTTTCTAATTCATCCTTAATATTTAAAGAATTAAAATTATTTGCAATATAATGAAGAAATCTTCGAGTTTCTTGTTTTTCACTTAGTCCTATTTTTTCTCTTAATTTTAACAATTTTCCTTCTACACCTTCTACCTTATAAAAAGTATCTCCTTTTTTTAAACAACTTAAATAAACTTCTGTTAAAGTTTCAAAAACTACATTTGCTTTTTTCCTTTCAAAGAATCTTGCATCAGGAGCAAGATAAAAAACAAATTCATTGGAATTATTTTCATTCATTTTCTTAGATTAATTATTATAATCTTTTTTTATATCTTTTTAAGCATTTGTATAATTAAAAAATAAATTTAATCTAATCTTCCCTAAAAATTTTTATTGATAACTAGTTTTTATAAAACAAATAGTTTTTTAAGAGTTTTATTAAATATTTCATAATACAAGTTTCTTAATAAAAAGATTAATAAATTAGGATAAATTTAATTGTTTATGTTTAAAAAGAAAAAAATAGGGCTTGCATTAAGTGGGGGTGTTGCAAAGGGTTTTGCTCATATTGGTATTCTGAAAGTTCTTGAAGAAAATAACATAAAAATTGATATGATTGCTGGTTCAAGTATGGGGGCGGTTATTGGTGCAATGTATTGTGCAGATTATTCACCCTTAGAAATTGAAAAAATTGCAAATGAAATTTCAGTTAAAAATTTAATTGATTTCACTATTCCAAGAAAGGGATTAATAAAAGGGGATAAAATAGAAAATCATTTAAGGCACATTTTTGAAAATAAGAAATTTTCTGATTTAAAAAAATCTCTTTTTGTAACAGCTGTTGATATTTTAAATTCACAAGAAATTGTTTTTAAAAAAGGAGATATTGCTAAAGCAGTTAGAACAAGCATTTCTCTTCCAGGAATTTTTGAACCAGTATTAAATAATAATAAACTCTTAGTTGATGGAAGTGTTTTAGATAATCTCCCTATAAATATTTTAAAAGAAAATGGGGCAGATATAATTATTGCAGTTAGTCTAGATAAAGATAAATCTAAAAAAATTATTTATGATACTGCAATAAATAAAAAAGAAAATATAATTTCTTCAGGAATTATTTCAACTCTTTTGAAATCTTTCGAATTAATGAAATTTGAGAGTACAAGAATTTTATTAGAGAATTCAAAAGCAGATATCCTTCTTAATCCTGATATGGAAGGAATTTATTCACATAATTTCGGTAAAATTAAATTGTGTATTGAAAGAGGTAAAATTGAAGCAGAAAAAAAGATTTTCTTAATAAAAAAATTAATTAGCGGAAAAAGAACTTTAAGAAAAAAATTAGCAAGTTTGTTTTTTAAGAAAAGTAAGTGAATTATACTACTTTTTTAGAATATCATTATCTTAAATGTGAAAATAAATTTAATTTATTTCAATTTCTCTTTTCCAAGAGTTCTCTCCTGTTGAAGTATCTTTAAAAGTTTTAATTGTTAATGATTTTTTAAATAAAGGACAGTTAAGAACAAATGTTTCAAATTCTCCTCCTTCTCCAGCAGGATGAATTAAATATTTTTTATTAAGTTCTTCTGCATTTTTAATAAACTGTTTGTCTATTTTTTTCCCAAGCCAAGAACTATCTAAAGGATAAGCGAAAACACCAATAATTATTATATCAAAATTATTTTTTATTAATTCATTCAAATATTTTATTTCATCTTTTTTCCATAAGGGATTAAAACATTTTAAATTAAGTTTATCACAAATTTTTTGAATTCTTGAGGTCTGATAAACAGAAGCTATTGCGCCAGTTATAATTGTGTTAATATTGTATTGTTTTTTAGCTTTTTTTATTGCTTTTTCCAAATCTTTTAATTCAATTTCTTTTTGTCCTTTTGTTTTTTGAATAATTAAAGGGACATTCATCACTTCTGCTTGTTTTTTTACTTTTGTGATTGAAGGTGTGTGAAACATATATGATTCTTGATTTTCAGAAAAAATAGATATTAAACAAACTAGTTTATAATTTTCTTCTTTTGCTAAATAAGCTGAATAAACTGAATCTTTTCCTCCTGAAAATAAAACTGCTGCTTTTTCCCTCATATTTGAAAAATGTGTAAGAAGATATATAAATGCTTTTAAACAAAAAAATGTTGAAACTATATGAGAAAGAAAGATAGTTTAATCTATACAAGAAATGAAGTTATAGAGATAATGCAAGAATATTCTAAATACTTTATAAAAAAGTTAGATGGTACAGACAAGAGAGGAATAATAAATAAAAATGATTCCTATATCAATCTTATGAGTTTTTTACCATTAACAATAATGCAAACAGTTAGAAAAGATGTTTATAACCTTAATAAAAGGCTGAATAATCTTATTGATTAAAGATTTTTAGGTGATTTAATTGATTTTATCCCTTTTTTTGATCTTTTTTTTATCTCTTTTTCTCCTATCTGAGGGATTTGTTCCAATTCTTTTTTTATATCTTCAAAATAATTTGGATTATGTTTTAAATAATTTTTATGAAGCCAGATATGAATTTCATCAAAATGCTTTTGTTGCTCTAACCATATTTGTTTATTATTTTCTAGATGCAATAAAGGAAAAAAAGAGTTTATTTTTTCTTCTTTTGTATTCCCAAAAAATTTTGTGAAAGAAACTTTTTTATCATCATTTTTTTTAAAATAATCTAATAATGTATTATGTATTCCTTTTATTCTGTCTTTTATGCTGAATCTCTTTTTAGGTAGAGAAATTTCTGTTTCTCTAAGAGCATTTTTATTTATTATCTCTTTTTTTATTCTTCTGTTTTCTGTTTTTATTGCTCTATTCAAAGATTCTATAAGTTCTTTTAAAGTTACTTTTTTAAACCGGGGCAAAGGACTTTTTGGAATTAATTCTGGAATCTCTTCATCAAGTTCAATCCTTTCAAATGAAGGAATAATCTCAACAGAATCTTTTTTATCCATTAAAATTTCATCTATTCTTTTTATGTATTTATTCAATAAAATCTCTGATTTTATTCTTAATAATAATGAGGCAGCTAAAAGAACCTTGCTTGATACAAAAAAATCTGCTTCTTCAATTTCGCTTATTTTTTCAAGGTACTTTTCTGTTAAAATTGTTATATCTACATCCCATGGATTTAATTGCTCTGTATTAATTAAATCGTAGATTATTTCCTGCCAGCTAATTTCCCTATTGAATAAAATATCTTGTATTTGTTCCTGTTGAAAATTCTGGTTAAGTTTTTCTTGCTTTTTTTGAGAGTTAATTTGCAAATTTTCCTTTGATAATAACTCTTTTTTCATAAAAAATTGAAGAGAATAGGTTTTATAAACTATTTTAAGGAAATATCTTAACTCTAGAGATGTAACCTGGAATTACTACTTTATCCTAATTGCATCTCGTCATTATGAAAGGGTAACAAAACCAAAAGGTTTAAATAGTTGAATGGGTTGTATTTACTATCACCTCTTTTTCCCCAGGAGAGGCTTTAAGTCATACTGTTTTGTTCGACTTGGATACTCTCCTAGGGTTTCATAATATGATAGAAACAAGAAAAATGGAATCTGACTATATTAAAGTTAAAAAAATTGAATAAGAACTTACAAAAGATATAAAGCTAAATCTTCTTGAAAAATTTGTTTTGCCCCCTTTTTTAGATTATTTTTCTCTTTGGTTAAGAAAAAACAAAAATCTAGGGGTTGGAGATGAATATGAAATTGCAGCATATGATATTGGAAAAACAATGACTTATGCAATAATTAGTGTGCCTTTTTTACTTAATTAAAAAACAAAGATTATATTCATTTCAAATAATTATCTCAAAAAAGAGAAAATTTATGGGCTTAATAAGTATTAGTTTTTATTATTGATACTTGCCTTAAATCATATTATATTTTATGAGATTTTTTTAAATATATAATAATTAATCTAAAAATTTAACATTATCTGTTTTTCTATGTTTATTTTCAAATTCTCTTCACTTGGAACACCCACAAATCTTTTTATCTCTTTTTCTTTATTTAAGATTAGGATAGTTGGAGTTGACATAACATTAAATTTATCAAAAAGTTTTTTACCTTCAGAGGATTTTGTTCTTACTTTTTTGAAATTTAAGATTGTTTCAGAATAATTTGGAACAATTTTCCTAACAATGGTTTCAGCTTTTGGACAATGAGGACATCCTTGAGAAACAAACAATAAAAGAGATATTTTTTCATGTGATTTATTTTCAGATTCAAAATTAAAATTCTCATTATCTGATTCTATTTCAATATTTATCTCCATTAATTTATTTTTTACAGAATTTATTGCTAAATTTTTTTTATCTTCATATATTTCGCGTATTTTTTTGTCTTTTAATTTTTTATTTCTTATTTTTTTAATTTTTAGTTCATTCTCAATTATTTCTTGTTCAATTTCCCCTATATTATCTTTAGAGATAATTATCTGATTAATTATTTCTTTTTCTTCAGAAATTTTTTCTATTTCTTTTGATAGTTTTAATTCCATCTCTTTTAATTTGTTTAAAGATGTATTTTTAAAAAGAATAATAATTTTTTCAGGATTTTCATTAAAATGTCTATAAAAATCATCTCTATATTCTTTTAAAATCTGCATTTTTTCACTATCTTTATGATATAAATTAGCTAAAAGTTTAAAATCAATTTCTTTTTCCAAGTTATATATTCTTTTATTTAGTTCATTTTTTCTTTTTTCAAATTCTTGTTTCTGCATTAGAATTTTCTCATATTCTTTGCTTTCTATTATACTCTTTATTTCTTCTTTTTCTGTTTTAATTTCATTTTCAATGTTTATAATTTCCTTTTTAGTCTTTTCAATTCTCTCTTCTATTTCTTTAATGACCTTGTTTATTTTTTCAATATAATCTAATTTTTCTTGAGTAAATATTAAAATTCTTGAGGTTTCTATTAAATTTTTATTTTTATTTGAGATTTTTTCTATATTTTTTAAAAAATTATTAATATCTTTTTTTGTTTTTTCAAGCTCTTTTCCTATTAAAAGGTTAGCTTTTTGAAAACTTGAGGAAGATTTCTTACTAAAACCAGAAAAAATCTCAGTTATTTTTTCTGCAATATTATCAATCCTTGTTTTAGAATCTTTTATATTCTGAAAATTTTCTTTGAAAAAATTTAAATTTTCTATTAATTTTTCTAATGCTTCAATATAGTTTTTTAGACCTTCATTAGTTAAGAATTTAAATTTTTCTTCAGCTTTTTTATCTGTTAAATCTATTTTTTTAAGTTCTTCTAAATCTTCTTTTAAAATTAATTCCAAATTATTTACTTCATTTTCGATAAAATTTTCTATATTCTCTTCATCAGGTCTAATTTCATTATTCTTATTTTTAATCCATTGTCCAATATATTCAAATTTTACTTTCTCAGGGTATTTATCTTGTTTTTTTTTCTGAAAATTTTTCAAAAAATTTAAAAATTTCATTTTTCTTTTAAATAAAAGTACATTTATATTATTTGTTATCTATAGTTTTATTAACACAACTAAGAAAAATAGATTAAAATAAATAAAATTGACTAATACATTTATTAAATAACTTTTATAAACTCTATTAAATAATCTACTAAATGAATTTATCAATCCCAACTTATCTCGTAGTTGTATTAGTTCCATTAATTATTTGGGAAATTATTTGGAAATTAATTGGTCTTTGGAAATCAGCTAAAAACAATCAATTAATCTGGTTTATTTCTATTGGACTTTTAAATACATTAGGAATTCTCCCAATTATTTATATTTTGATTTTTCAAAGGAAAAAAAAGAGAAAATGAAAAAACAAATTTTAAATAATTTATCAACTGCCCTTTTTATATTTATTACAATATTCTGGATTTGGATGGCAATGAAATATTTTGCAAGGGAGAATTATATAACAGGGATAATTTTTATAACTACTGGAATAGCACTAACATTTTCAATCGGTTATTTTTTAATTAATAATTTAAGAAATAGATAATTTTTAAAAGATATTCTAATTTTCATTAAATCATAAAAAAATAAATAAAAATAAAATGTATTTTCATATAATCTTGACAGAAAAGTGTAATTCCAAATGTAAATATTGTTATGAAAAATCATTACAAGAATTTGATAACAAATTAGGTGAAAAATTTAAATTTGATTTTTCTGCTCCAAGTAAAAGTGAAATAAAAATTGAAAATTTAAAAAAATTTATTAGGAAAGATCCTTATGCAAAAATTATATTTTATGGGGGTGAACCTTTAGTCAATCAAAAAAAATTAATAGAAATTATGGATGGTTTAAATAAATTAGAAAATTTAGAATATTTCATTCAAACTAATGGAAAACTTTTAAATGAACTTCCTGAAAAATATGTTAATCAATTCAAGAAAATTCTTGTTTCAATTAATGGAACAGAAAAAAGAACAGATTTTAATAGAGGACAAAAAACTTATGATACAATCTTAAAAAATTTAAAATTAATTAAAAAAAATAATTTTAATGGTGAAATTATTGCGAGAATGACAATAAGCCCGTCTATAAGCCCTGAAAGTTATGATTTATTAAAACAAATAAAGCACCTTTTTTTTGAAACAAATAATTCTTTTGATTCAATTCATTGGCAGTTAGATATGGGGTTTTATAAATCTGATTTTGATGAAGAAAAAATTTCAAAATTTGTTTATGATTATAATAAAGAAATAACAAGGCTTTTAAATTACTGGTTAGAAAAAATGAAATCAGGGATTGTTTTAAAATTATATCCCTTTATGGGAATTTTCGAATCTCTTTATTATAATAAACCTTCAAAATTACGCTGTGGAAGTGGGTATATTAATTACACCATAACAACTAATGGAAAAATAACTTGCTGTCCAATAATGAATAGCATAAAAGATTTTTATGTAGGTAATATTAGAGATTCTAATCCTAATACTCTTAAAAAAATTTTTGTTTCTGAACCATGCATCTCCTGCAAATACTTAGATATTTGTGGAGGGAGATGCCTTTATTCAAATAAAGCAAAACTCTGGCCCCCAGAAGAACAGGATTTAATTTGCAAAACAGTAATTCACTTAATTGAAGAAATAAAAAGAATTCTTCCTAAAATTAAGGAATTAATAAAACAAGATATAATCTCAGAAGAACATTTTTTTTATGAAAAATACTTTGGTCCCGAAATTATTCCTTGATCAAAAAGAAAAAATATTTATTTAACTTTTAAATAATCTGTAATTAAAATATAAACTGGTCCAATAAAAACATAAAATATTTTCATAATTAATGGTGCATGAATTATTCCAAGATTTAACAAACTGGGAAAAGAGCTAATTAATTTAATATTAAGCAAATAATACCCAATATATTCAACTATAAACAAACAAATGACATAAAAAAGGGATATTTTAATAAATTTATATTTTCCTTTTATTTTCTCATAAATTTCCCTTAAAAAAACTAAACCAAATGTAAAAGCAATTAATGGAAAAAGATTTATTTTACCCATAAATAAATTAAAAGTTGTATATTCATAGAAATAATAAGAACACCATGCAATAGAAATTAAAAAAGCAACAATTAACTCCTGTCCTATTTTTTCCTTATAAATTATATAACCTATTAAAAGTAATAATGAAAAAAAACTTATTATCACAAGTTTAATATTAATAAAAAATGCAGAGATAATTGCAAAAATTAACAATGGAACAGTAAATTTAATAACTTTTTCTAATTTTTTCATTTTAAATTTTCTTTATTTTCTCAAGGGTAACTAATCTTTCTTTTCCGGTTATCATATTTTTTATTATAAATTTCTTTTTTTCAATTTCTTTTTGCCCAACAAAAATAACTTTTTTTATTCCATAAGCATTTGCATATTCTAAAGCTTTTGAGGGTTTTCCATAAAAAATAGAAACATTTTTATTTTGAACTCTTAATTTTTGGGCAATTTCAATAGCTTTTTTATCCTGCTCAAGAGAAACAATTAAAATTTTATCTAAATTAATTATCATATCTGTTGAAATTTGTAATCTATCAATACTAACACCAAAACCAAAACACTGTATTTTGTTAAATTCATAAGCTCCACCCCCACAAATTGTTTCTTTAATTTTTTTTGTTTTAATTTCAAAAACAGTTCCATTATAATAAGAAAGTCCTCGTGCTAATGAAGCTAAAAAAATAGGTTTAA
Source organism: Candidatus Woesearchaeota archaeon (assembly GCA_964600565.1). Lineage (GTDB taxonomy): Archaea > Nanobdellota > Nanobdellia > Pacearchaeales > GW2011-AR1 > CAZRJS01. The sequence goes on from CAZRJS010000008.1 coordinate 13,728, forward strand.
TACCATAATAACTGCAATATCTCATTAATTTTTCAATCTCTAAATAAGATTTATATTTTCTAAAATAAGTTTCAGATTTTTTGAAAACATCAATTATTTTATCGCAATTATATTTTTTTAAATTTTCACGAACTTCTTTTGCTGGAAGTTTGTCAAGTTTATCAATTTCTCTTATTATATTTTCTTTATCTTTTTCCTTAACCCTAAATTCATCTAAAATTTCATTAAGCAATTTTCTGTTGTTTATATACAAAACAAATTCAATTTTCAAGCTATCTAAAATTTCTTTAATAACTGCTAAAACTTCTGCTTCATCTTTTTCAGGGATATCTTTTGACAAACCAATAATATCTGCATCACAAGTTGTAAATTGCCTTAATCTATTTCCCTTAACAGGCTCATCCCTAAAACAAGGTCCTATCTGGAATCTTTTATAAGGAAGTTTTTTATTCTCCATTAAACGTTTTAATTGAAAAGTAAATTCATATCTTAAAGCAAGTTTTCTATTTCCTTTATCCTTTAATTTATAAATATCTGAAACAGCTTCGTCACTTAATTGTATATCATCTCCTTTAACAAATTCTTCAGACTCAATTACAGGAGTTTCTGCTGGTTGGAAACCATATCTCTGAAAAATACTCTTAACAATCTCCATTATAACTGCACGTTTTTCAGCTTGTTTTCCTGTAAAATCCTTAAAACCTTTAATTAATTCAGTTGATTTCATTTTAATTTCCTCTTGTTTTCTGTATAAAAAGGCGAAAGGAGAGAATTGAACTCTCTTTTCACGGAATTTGCAAAGCTATTTTTCCACAACCGTACGTCATAACCATTAGACCACAATCGCCATTTACTTAATTTAAATCTAGAACAATTAAAAAACTTTGCTTCTTTGATATTTAAGATAAATTCCAGATTAGAAAAATTAAAATTCCTGTTATTTCTAACAATGCCGACAACTCCTAAACATCATAAAAAAATAAATAAAAAAGTCTTTTTAAATTTAATTAAAAAAAAAATAAAAAAATAAAAAATCAAATTACCCTGAATAACTAAAAGCAGGGCATACTATTACCTCATTCTTACACATGTCAGTTGTTCCTTTAACTGATGCAGCAACATCTCCTTTATTACCTATAGTACTTGATAAAGCTGTTGTTCCTGTTACCGCGAATTCTTTAGTTTGTAAGTTATCTAATCCACCAGCAAAAGTCTTGGTTAAACTATTTTTCCCATCTGAAACTGAGATAGTTACACTTTCTAAGTCACTACTCCCCCTAGTTCGTTTAACAACAACATCACAATTCGTCGTAGAAGTACATGAAATTCCTGTAATTAAAAGGCTTGTATCTGTACACATCTCGGAAAGTTCAGCATTACATGCTTGAGAATTAACTATATTTGAAATAACACCCCATACAATAATGAATAAAACAAGCACAAGTGCCACAATCATAATTGTCGTGATAATACCTGACATAGCTTTTTTGTCTTTAAACATATTTATTTTAAACCTCCTTTCAATTTTATTAAATTATGATTATTTAATGAAAAAAGAGTTTTTAAATATTTTTATCATTACTTTCTAAATTAAAATCATCTAATAATTTAAAAAACTCTTTTTTATCAAGAATTTTATCTACTTCAGATAATCCTCTTTTTTCTGCAAATCCCCAAAAGGCTTGGGGTTTATATCCTTGTTTTTTTAAGGATGCAAGTGTGGGTAATCTTAAATCATCCCACCCTTTATATTTTCTTGCTTCAATATCTTTTCTTATTTGACTAGAAGATAATTTGAAATCTTTTAAATGAATTCTTCCTAAAAAACCTGTCCAGGGAAAATCTTTTTCAATTTTAAAACCTAATGCAGAGAAAATCATTTTTTGTCTTTCTGCATTATCTCTATGATCTTTTGCACGAATAATATGGGTAATCTTTGTTTCAATATCATCAACAGCAACAGAAAGATTCATTAATGGCCAGACACGATATTTCTTTTTTTGCAAAGGATGTTCTGTTTCATTAATTCTTGCTAAAGGAAAATCTCTCATAGCAGGATTTTTATGAGTAATACCTCCAATAGATTCAGGAGTTTTAAATCTTAACACAGCTTCACCTTCTTTAAAATTCTTTTTTGAATTTTTAGACGACATTTTCTTCCATCTTTCTAAGTTTTCATTAATATCTAAATTCCTACAAGGACATTCCTCCTTTTTTTTAACAAATTCTCTAAAATCATCTGCAGAACAAGTGCAAACATAAGCTGAAGAATTTTTAATTAATTTTTCTGCATAATTATAATAAAAATTCATTCTTTCAGATTGGATAAAAATTTCTAATTCTTTAGCATTGTCAAAAAGCCATTTAGATTCTTCCTTAATCATTTTATATGCTGGCTTGTAAATATTCTCTGGGTTAGTATCTTCAATTCTCACATAAAATTTTCCCCCATATTTTTTTACAAACAAAAAAGAAAGAGAAGCTGTTAAAGCATGCCCAATATGAAAAGCCCCAGAAGGGCTTGGAGCAAATCTCATAACAACCCCAGACTTTTTTACATTAGGCAATTCAGGCAAACCCTCGCGAGTTTTTCTTTCAGAAACTTCATCCTCTAATTTTTCAAATTCTTTTTTTTGCTTTTCTAAAGATAAATTATTAATTTTTTTCATAATTTTAGAGATAATTTTAATATATTTTTTTACATCTTCTCTTTTCAAACCTTCATTAAACAATGCAGATATAACTGCCCCTTGCTGTGCTTTTCCATTATATGCAATTGCATTCTTTAAAGCATATGCACAGGTTTTTTTTTCAAGATTCTTTTTATCCATATATTCTAAAAACAAAAGCCATTAATAAAAGTTCTGCTAAGAAAAATTATGTAATTTATATTTCTTCATTTTTATATCTAATGAAGAACCTTTTAACAAAAAATTGACTTTTTGAGCATATTTAGGAAATTTTGATTTATATTTTTCAGAATACTCCTTATAATATTCCCTTACCATCAAAGATAATGGCTGCATATTTTCCATTATCTGCAAGCATTTTTTTTCATCTAAATAATCTCCTGATTTCTCTGCAATTATTATTGGGATTTCAAAAACATTTTTATTTTTATTCACCTGAAAACCATGTAATCTTGATTCTTCTTTTCCAAAAAGATATTTCATTCCGGTAATTAAAGTTAAAAATCCAGATAATTTTAAATTATTAAAAGGAATTATATTCCTAACATCTTTATCTTTACCAATACTTAGAATTGATAATCCATAAGAAGAATATTTTCTAGCAAAATCCTTGTCATCTTCACTTAACCAATTACTATCAAACAATTTTACTAGCTCTTCCAAATTTTTATTATACCCCGGATATTTTTCTTCTAAATTTTCTTTTTCTTTTTTTGTAAAATCTCTCAATGATAATTTTGGATGAGAATGATAGGCTATTTGAACAAAATTAGAAAAAGTTTTTTCTCCTTTATGGCATATTTTACTATGAATTTTCTTGTATTCTTCTCCACCCTCACCAATAATATTAAAATTATCTATTTTAAATTCTCTTTTTTCTAAGGGAAAGCAATGTGAAAATGAACCAATATAAACCCTACCTCCTTCTTTTATTCCATATAAAAAACCTCCTCTCTCTATAGTTTGATGAGAAATAAAACTCACAGAACTATCTATAATTTTAGGCAAGATAATTTTTCCAATATCATTACTTCCTTTATTTTTTGGTTTTTTTAAATTCATATTAATAAATTATTTATATTTAATTATAAAATTCATAATCAATCTTGAGACATTTGATAAGGCTCTTGTAATGAATTATCTTTATATCCTTTATTTCTCCCAGGTGTTCCTGGAACTTTTGCTTTTAATCTATATTTTGAGATAGTTCTCGTCTTTATTCTTCCATTAAGTTTTTCTTTAATTATTCTATCAGAATAAGCTTTTCTTATTTCAAATTCTTCCAAGAATACTTTATTAATTAATGGGAGTATTTTATATTTTTTTACATCATCTTTTGTTTTCAGCAAATCTTTAGAATACAGAGATTTTTCCTCTCCATAAATATTCCTGGCTTCAATCAATCTGTTGGATAATAATCTTGAAACTGTTGAATCTGAAATATCTAATTTTTCTGCTAAATTCTCTTGATTTAAAATACTAAATCTTCTTGAATCAAATTCCTCAAAATATTCTCTTTGAACATCTCCAATAATTGGATAAGCTTCCAATAATTTTGATTTTTTCCAATCTTCAAAATTTCTTAATTGATAAAATAATCTTGCAGTTTCAGGATATTTAAAAGCATCAACTTGCATCAATCTTAAATTCCTAGAACCCTTTAAATAATCTGAAAAAACTATTTCTGGTTTTTCATTTTTTCTTCCAATTAAAGTTGCATCAGGAGTAACAATTGCTGTTTTATAATCATCAACACAATTTTCAAGAGTTCTTAAATCTGGAGAACTAATAAAACCTTTTTTATTCTCAAAATTTCCTTTAGAAGAAATCAATGAAGAATAAATTACTTGAACTTGATTATCTGGCATTGTTCCTTTAGAAATATTTTCTTTCTTAATTTCTTGTAATTTTGTCTCAACATTTTCTGAATTATTATATATCTCTCCAATTACATTAATTAAAACTTCATCTGGAACAGCCATAAGATTTACAACTCTTATAATCTGCGAAAGTTTCATTTCTTCTTTGAATTCATGTGCAAATGATAGTTTAAGTGTTAATGACATAAAATATCTCTAATTTTTTTATTATTTAAACCTTTCTGTATTGTAACTACTTTTAAGAAACAACTATTAAATAAATTATATTAAAATCTCCCAACATCTAATTTACTCTTATAATATTTAAATTTTTTATTAATTGTATATTTCAAATCTTCCAGCTATTTTAATTAAAATTTTTTGCCTTTCTAAATCGCTTTTGGATAATTTTCATTTTTCACTCAAATCTTTTAAGTATCCTCCTTTTTGAAAATCCCATAATTTTTTATATTCTCCTTTTTGTTTGATTAAATCTTCGTGTTTTCCTTCTTGAACTATTTTTCCTTTCTTTATTACTACAATTCTATCAGCACTCATAATAGTTGATAATCTATGAGCAATTATAATTGAACTCCTTCCTTTTAACAGCTTACTTAAAGCACATTGTATTTCATGCTCTGTTTCAGAATCTAATGAAGAAGTGGCCTCATCTAAAACCAAAATCTTCTTGTCAGCTAAAATAGCTCTTGCGATTGAAACTCTTTGTTTTTCTCCTCCAGATAATTTAACCCCTCTCTCACCAACAAGTGTTTTCTCTTTATCTGGAAGATTATTAATAAATTTATCTAGCTGAGCAAATTTAATTGCTTTCCAAACTTCTTCTCTTGAAGCTTTTGGATTTGAAAATTTAATATTATTTAAGAGAGTATCATTAAATAAAACACATTCCTGAGGAACTATACTCAATCCTTCCCTTAAAGATTTTTGATTAAAATCTTTTATATTTTTTCCATCTATTAAAATCTCTCCTATAGGAATATCATACAACCTATAAAGGAGTTTCACTAAAGTAGTTTTACCACAACCTGTATGTCCTATAAAAGCAACTTTTTCATTTTTATTAATCTTCAAATTAAAATTATCTAATAAAAAAGCTCTTTTCTTTCCATAATTAAATGAAACATTATTAAACTCAATTTCTCCATTTTTAATTTGTAGCTTCTTTGCATGCGGTTTATCTCTTATTTCATTTTTAATCTTTCCATATTCAAATAATTCTTGAAAATCAGCAGAGGCTCTATAAAATCCTCTCATACCAGAAACAAAACCGAACATGGGTTGAACAAGATTTCCATAAATTGTAAAAATGAATACCAAAGTTCCAAGTGAGATTTCTTTATTTAAAAAACTCATTAAGGGAAAATAAATTAATAAAAAAGTTCCTACTCCTAAAATCAAAACATGACCTGCTTCAAACCACTTATAATAAGACCAATATTTCAACATACTCTGTGTTGTTTTATTGGCTACATTTGAAAATTTATTTTTTATCCAAATCTCTTTACCAAAATATTTTATTGAATCTATATTTGTAAATACATCACTTATAAATCCTTTTTCTGCATCTTCATGATAATTAAAATCCAATTTTGATTTCTGTTGTATATTTTGGATAAAAAAGCTATATGAAATAAAAGCGAGGGTAATACACCCTACAACAATGCCTGCATTTAAATTAAAATACATTAAAGAACTACCCACAATTATTAATTGAAAAATCAAGGGAGCAAACCGGAATATTAAGATATCTGTCATATTTGCTATGGCTCCTCTCCCCCTATTTAATCTTGAAATTAAAGAACCAGTCTTATGAGTAGTATGAAAATTATAAGACAAATTTATTATATGATTAAAATATTTCTTTTTTACATCTAATATTAATTTTCCTTCCAAAACATTCAAGAGCGAGATAGACAACCATTTTCCAAGAGTCCTTATTATTAAAACTAGTATAAATATTCCTGATAAGGTAATTAATATTTTAACAAAAGATTCTAAACTCACTATTCCATCAAGAAATTCTGTTCCATTATCTATAATTATCTTAAATAAAAATTTATCAGCAACAAACAAAATTTCAACAATTAAAACAATAAATAAAAGAAAAAAGAATAAAAACTTATACTTATTTAAAAAATTCCAGTATTCACTAAGATTATATTTAAAATTTATTTTCCTTTCATTGTTTTTCTTAGACATTTTAAGTAATAAACACAAAAATAGTTTAATTTAATTAAGGGGAAATTTACACCTATTATTAATTAAAAGTTTTTTTCCTATAATCAGTATTTCATCTTGCATAAAACTAACTTTTAAAAGCTAAACAATAAAAAAAAAGAATAGTTTTTAAATTTTTTGAATATTCTTATTATTTCTAAATAATTGTATTTATATGCTTTAAATTCTTATTTAAAATATGAAAAATAGAATTTTTCTGCTAAATTCATATATCTCTTTAAAATCAGCCCAATTGATGAAATAAATCTTAAAGAAGAATTTGAGGATGCAGAAGACGAAACTGAAGAAGATTAAAATCTCCCAACATCTAATTTTTTTTCAAGAACTTCAATTCTTTGCTGTAAATGATAAATTTGATTTGATAAATCCTCCATTTTCTCAGTCATATCTATCAATCTCCTAGCAGCTTTTTTTCTTCTTTCTTCTTTTTCATTATAACTCTCATTTACATTTTCAGAAACTTGATTATTTGTCCCAGTATTTAAAAAAGGAAAAGGAACAAAGCCATTATTATTTGGAGTATTATTTTCATTCTCCTTAACAGAATCAGATTCTTTAATATCTTCTTTCATATTTTTCACTTTTTCCTGCTGATTACGATAGTATCCAGTTAAGTCCAAAACATCTTTTTTCTTCTTTCCAAAAAACTTCATAATAATATAACAATTAATAAGTTTTTATAATTTATTGTATTAAATTGAATTATTTAACTTCTTCATAATAGAATTTTTGTAAGATTATTATGAATAATAAAACAATTAAAATAAAAAATTTTAATCGAAACTATTTTAATTACCCATTAAATTAATAAAACTTTTGTGAAAATCCTTAAAATTCCAATGAAAAAATTAGATTAGATTAAGTTTTGAACATTTAAAATATAAAAAAGCAAATTTTTTAGAAAAAATTATTAAGATAAAGGAAGTTAACTAAACTTATCAAGAGTAAATATATTAGAAACATTTTTTAAAGAGATATTCTTTTAATAACCATGGTAGAAGTTAAATCAGCAGCCCAATTAATTGAACAAAATATAGGACAAAAATGTTTAACAGAACATAAATTAGTTTATGACTCTGCATCTGAAGCTGTTGAATCAGTTTATTTTTTTATATTAGACCTTATGCAAGATGAATTTGGTTATGATGTTGAAAAAATAATTGATAATTTTTCTTCATCTCCTGGCTCAGGACATTTTGGAGAGATTGGGCAAAAAGTAACAATAATGCAGCAACAAGGAACAAAAATACTTGGAGATATTAATACTATTTTAAGAAGTGTATTAAATATAATCTATGATTTAAGAGATTTTAGAACAAGATTAGAACATTATGAGGATTTGCATTCAACAAATTTAGAAAAAGCTGAAGCATCAAAACTCGCTCTAAAACAAGTCTGGATTGATAAAGTTGATATGCAAAAAGGAAATTCAAGTATAGCTATGATGGCACGGCAAATAGGATTCCAAACTTTATTTGATGCATTTTATGCTGCAAAAAATGAAAAAGATGCAAAAAAACTTGATTTGAACGAAAGAGTAAAAAGAATGGTTTTACAAAGAATTCAAGAATTTAATATATGGCTTAATCAATCAGAAAGAGAATTAAAAAAAAGATATCAAATAGAGAAAACATATTTGAAAAGCCAGGTAAATAGTCTAAGACTTTATTCCAGATGGGCAAAACCTTATCTAAAAACAGCATCTGAACTTGAAATGAAAGATCAAGGGAGAAATCCTGCATTAGTAAAATCATTTAGTACATTATTTCTTGAACTAACTTTATTAGGAAAAAAGAAAATAAATATAGAGGCTTCAGCAATATCAGAAAAAATACCTTCTGAATTAAAATCATATAAATCTCGCAGAGACTATTATAGTTGTGTATTAATAGACTTTGTTTTTAGAGGTGTTCCACAAAGAGTTTCACAAAGAGGAGATTATAGTTTTGGAGGAAGAACAGATGTGATTTTTAGAGGTTATGCACTAAACCAAGAGGAATTAGAAAAATTAGATGAAGAATTAGAAAAATCAGATATTTATGACGCCCTCAAATTAATAGAAGGGACAACAACTGAAAGTTTGGAAAACTTAAGAGAAGAAATTGAATTTTTTCTTGAAGAAAAAGATGAAGAAAAACAGGAAACAAAAAAATCAGAAGATAGTTCAAATCCTTTTTTAGCATTAATAGGACATTATAATAAAAAAAATGAAAAAGAAACTTCTTCTAAAGAAAAAAAATTAATTGAGATAAAAAAAGATAATTGGATTGAGAAAAATCATTTAAGAAGAGTTGCTAGTGAAGAAGCAAAAGCAAAAGCATTTAAATTTTTTGATATTTATAAGAAAGCTCATGGCATGCCAACCCCAGAATAAAGTTTTTAAATTACAAAATCATCTTAATAAATTAAAAATATCTAAAAAATGAAAAAAGAGAGAAAGAAAGAAAAAGTCCAACCATCAAAAGGTTACTCATTAGAAATGATAACTAATAGATTAGAAGATATGGGATATGACTCTCAGAGAGGAACAGGAAAAGAAGAAGGAATTCTTTATGTTAAAGTGAAAAATAAAAAAATTGGGGCTTCCTGCACTAATGGTTTTATGATTCCTCGTTCCATTGAATATCTTTCTAAAGAAATATCTAAAAAAGAAGGAAAATCTGCAGAAAAAATATATTTAGAATTAACAGAAAAAACAGACATTTATAATCCAGAAGAAAACAAACAAGGAAATTTAATTAATAGAACATTATTTTTTTTATTTACTGCTATTGCAACAATATTCTTCATAAAATCAAATACCCCTACAGGATATGTAATAAATGAAACAGCAAAAACAGGCTATAATACTGGAATAATAATAAGTTTAATCTGTATTATGGGTTTATTTACTTATAAATTAATAAAAAAACCTAAAAAATAAAATTTATATATTCCTTTATCTTCTATAATTAATGGGAAAAAAAGAGATTAAAAAACCCCTTAAAGATATTGAAGAAATTTCTGAAAAAGAAGAAGTAAAAGAAAGTTTAGAAATTGAGGAAGACAAAAACTCTGAAAAAAATAAATTTCTTGAAATTGGCGAATTTATTCAAACATCAATTGGAGAAGATAGTATTCCTGTCTTAAACCAAATCGCTGTTGGAAAAGAACAAACAATTTCTAATCTTGAAAGAGATTTAGGACAAGAAACTTCTTTTTCAGATAAGGAAGAAGATAACAATAAAGGGTATATTTCAAAACAAAAAAATTATGAAAATAAAATAGAAGATAAATACACCTCTTCTGAATTAGAACAAAATAAAAATTTCTCTGTGATAAATCCTGAGAGGATATCTATAGAAAATGCTGGAAGAGATATTAATAAAATAACTGCATCTGAAGCATCTATTATCCCTTCAAACTATCCTAAACAAAGTTCAAATCAAAATTATATCTCTGCTGAAAAAATTAAACCTGAAAATGCAGGAAGAGATAATCCTTTATTAAAAAGGGAATTTGAAAAAGAAGCTAAAGAAAAAAAATATGAAATTTATTAATTCTCGACTTAGTTAATTACTAAAAAGGATATTACTTTTCCGGAGATTAAGATTTATATAGCATTAATAATATAACAAGTAATTTTTTAGCTTCAAACAATTTGTCAAAAAAAAGCCCCATTTTCTTTTAATAAAAATAAAATTATATCTTAATTTTTCTTTGAAATAATAAACTCTTATTTTAGACAATAATTTAACCAAAACCCCTAATTCAATAAATATTTAAATCCCAATATATATTTTATAATATGGCAGATAGAAACAATTATGTTATATCAGAATATCAAAAAGGTTATTCATCATTTGATTCCTCTCCTAATTTATCTCCTTCAAATTATCCTGTTAAAGCAGGGAGTATGGCATTAAGCACAGACCCTCGAACAGCTAATCAATTACAAGAAGTTTCAGAGAAATTATCTACAGGAATAAAAAGTATTGAAGTAGAAGGAGTTATGCCTGAAGTTTTTGAATCAATTCCTAAAGGGCATTTAAAAGAGATAAATCGCTTAATGAAATTAACTGGAGCAGAAGCAACATTTCACGGACCTGTTATAGAACCTTCTGGAATGAGTCAGCAAGGATATGATGAATCACAAAGAAAATCAGCTGAAAGAAAAATGCAGTTAGCTATGGAACGAGCTTATGAACTAAATCCTAAAAAATCATCACCAGTAACTTTTCACTCATCAGTTCAGATTCCTGCAACAGTTATTGAACCAACAAAAGAGGGGAAAAAAGAAATAATGCTTTTTGCAGCAAATAAAGAAACTGGAAAATTTTATCCTTTAATAGAAGAGAAAAAACACTCTGCCGGAATGGAAAATTTAGAAAAAGGTGAAATTTACACTCCAAAACAACAATTAGAAATGTTAAATGAAAATGAATGGTCTAATTCTTTAGACCAAGTTTTTTTTAATAAAGAAAGAGCTGATGAAATCCTTAACAAGGAAGGCAGTAAAATTCAAAATTTCTTATCAGATTATCAAAAAGGAGATATTGATATGGATGCATTAAGACCAGAGCAAGAAAAAGTTCTGAACAAATATAAAACAGTTGAAACTTATCTTGGAGATGTTCATAAACAAATAGAGAATTTTTTTAGTAAAGCTTATGAATTTGGAAATCCTGAACAAAAAAAATATCTTAAAGAAAAATCTGAAAAATTTAAAGGGGAACTTAAAAAAGACTCAACAATATCTGGACAATCAAAAGCAATGCAAAATTTAATGAATGACTTATATTCTACAACACCTAATATGTATGTTCCTATTGAAGAATTTGCCCTAGATAAAACCTCTGAAACATTTTCTAATGTTGCACTTGATTCTTATAAAAGATACAAAGATAATGCCCCCATTGTTAGTATTGAAAATGCTCCTTATGGAACTGTTTTAAGCAGTGGAGAAGATTTAAAAAAATTAATTGATGAATCAAGAAAAAAATTTATAGAAAAAGCACAAGAACAAGGTATTTCTAAATCTGAAGCTGGAAAACAAGCTGAAAAATTAATTGGGGTTACCTGGGATGTCGGACATATAAATATGATGAGAAATAGAGGTTTTGGTAAAGAAGAAATTATAGAACAATCAAAACAAGTTGCTCCTTTTGTTAAACATGTTCATTTTTCAGATAATTTTGGTTTAGAGCACACAGAATTACCTATGGGAATGGGAAATGTTCCAACAAAAGAGATTATGGAAAAATTAGGAAAAGAAGGATTTGAAGCAAAAAAAGTAATTGAAGCTGCACACTGGTTTCAACATTTTAAAACACCTCCAGTAACAGAAAGTTTTGGTGCATTTGGTTCTCCAATTTATAGTGATGGGGCTGGACCTTATTGGAATCAAACAACAGGATTTTCCCAAGATTATAATCAAGGACTAGCAGGAGCCTGGCTCCCTCAAATCAACTATGAAACTTTTGGAGCAGGATTTTCACAATTATCCACAGAACTTGGAGGACAAAAACCAGGAACTCAGGGTTCAAGGATGTCAGGGAGACCTATGGAATAGTGACAATATTTAAAAACTAAACATATATTATAATATATAAAAAAGAGTGAAAAAAATGCCTAAGAAATCTTTTAAAAAGAAAAAAAATAATTTAAAAAAGAAGATAAAAAAAGAAGATAAAAAAACTTCTACTTTAAATATAGGAAAAGAACATGATATTGCAATGGATTTCGCTGTAAAAACTTATAAAAAATTTGATAAAATAATTAAATCAATTGCTTTATTTGGCTCAAGCACCAAGGAGACATCAGTAATTGGTTCAGATATTGATATAATAATTATAATTGATGATGTTTCAATTCACTGGAATCAAGAATTAATTGCATGGTATAGAGAAGAACTTGAAAAAATTATAAAAGCAAACCCTTACAAAAGAAGTCTTCATATTAATACAATAAAACTAAGCACATGGTGGAGAGATTTAATAAGAGGAGACCCAACTTTATTGAACATTGTAAGATATGGAGAAGAACTTATTGATTTAGCAGGTTTTTTTACTCCAATAAAACACCTATTGATAAACGGGGAAATTAAATCTACTCCAGAAGCAATATATAGTTGTCTTAATAGAGCCCCAATTCATCTTAATAGAAGTAAAGCATCTGAAATAGGCGCTATAGAAGGTCTATTCTGGGCAATGGTTGATTCTGCCCATGCAGCATTAATAGCCGCAAAAGTTTCACCCCCCTCTCCAGAACATATCCCTGCAAAACTAAAAGTAACTTTTGTAGATTCAAAAGTATTAGATATAAAATATATAAAGTGGTATAGAGAAATAATTGCTTTACACAAGGAAATATCTCATGGAAAAATTACTGACATAAAAGGTGTTGATATAGATTTATGGCAGAAAAGAACAGAAGAATTCTTAGATATAATGGTTAAAATAGTTAATAGTTTAATTAAATAAAAAAATAAGATAAATTATTTTTCTTTTTTATATGCTTCTGAAATCTCTTTTATCCCTTGATTTACATCTGCAAAATAATTAGTTTTTCCTGCATTTAAAGCACATGCTCTTGTATAAGCTGTTTTAAGTAAATTATGTGCTTCTAAAACATATTTTTCATCTTTTCCAAGTTTATCAGGATATAATTTTCCATTTTTATCAATAGCCCCATTTTTTTGAGCTTTTTGAATAACATCTTGATAGACATATCCTTTTAATCCTTCAGGAAGAATTTCAATTGATTCATCTGTAACTTTTTTGATTACATCTTCTAAATCACCTAGAGATAAAAATGCAAATACTTCATCTTTTTGTTTGAAATAACTATCAACTATTTCATAATCTGTTGGAGGTGTAACAGTTTCAGGATTTCTTGGATCTTTATTATCTAATCTTTGCTTATAAAGCTCATCTCTTGCATTGGCTTTAGTAGTATTATAGACTTCATCAACATTCTGAAAAGCTAGTTCACCATATAATGGTCTTTGCTGTTTTACTTCAGCTCCACCAACGATATTTTGCATTACTTTATGCTCAAGAGTGCTTATAGCAAGATCTCTTGCTTTTTCTTCTTTTGTTTGTTCTTTTTTAGCCATTTTTATTATTTTCTTAATCTTCTTAAGAACTTAAACTTTATAAATCTTCCTATTGTTACCCCTTAATAGTTAT
>CAZRJS010000008.1:27804-31721 GCA_964600565.1 Candidatus Woesearchaeota archaeon
TTTAGAAAATTAGAATGATTTATTAATACCCACGCTAAATACATTATAATCTTCTGCATCATTTCTTATTGGTATTTGTTGCCTAAATTCTGCATTAGCATTCCAACCTTTACCAAAGCTATAAGTAACATTTCCTCCTAAACCTGCATGTGAAAGCCCATTAACAGCACCATAATTATTACAGAAAGATAAATCTGCTTTAATTTTTGCAGTTAGTTTATTAGTTAAATCAATTTTTTTACAAGCAGAACCAGTAATAACCCTTCCATTTTCTCCATTAAAAATTCCTTGCCCAACATAAATATTTGTATTAATATCTCCTAAAAGATTTTGTTTTGGTGAAAAATTTGCACCAATCTCTCCAGTTATATTCCCTTTAGGAACAAAAAATAATCCTCCATAAAAATTCCCATTAACAAAATCATTCTCTGGAAAGGGAATATGAATACCAGGATCAATTTCAGTAAATTTTGCATTTTCATTTTTATCCCCAAGAGTATAATCACTCCATATAGAAAAATTCAATCCATCTTCTCTTAAAATTCCAACACAAGTTTGCACAGAGGGATTTGAACTAATTAAATTTCCAGAAGCCCCGCTTAAATATTGACTAACTACATTAACATTTGCATAAGGAATATCTTTTTTAGTATTTTCTTCAGCCCTAACTTTAAAAAAAGGATTAATCAAAGCTAATGTTATTCCTGTTAAAGCTAAAATTTTTGATATTTTCATAAAGATATTTCATAAAGAGTATTTATAAACTTTACTATTATCTTAATTATAAAATAGTAACATTACCTAACTACAATAATATTTTTGATATAAATTTTTAAGAATCACAAAATAACCTCAAAATCACCAAGCTCTTTTTTTAAAACTTCAAAAGTTCCAGGGTTAATATTTGCAGAAGATTTTTCTTTTTGCTTTTGAATTGCCTCAGAAACTTCATCCATATTTGAGTCCATAATTTTTTTATCTTTAATTTTTTTAACAGAATTCTTATAAAACAAGAAGACATCATCTCCTGCTGCAAGCAATTCTGCAAAATCTTCTTTATCATTATTAAAATATTTAATCTTCATTTTCCCTTTTTCTAGACCATTTAATTCACATCTCTGAGAATAATCAATTAAATCATTAATTAAAATCATTGCATCTCTCCTTGCAAAATCAATTTTTTTAGAATCTGACTTGCCTTTTTTAAATTCTGAACGAACCTCTATAATTTCATCTAAAATTCTTGAATGTTGCTGAGTAAATTTACCCTGCTTAATCAATTTGTTAAAACCCTCAAGAATAAGATTTTTAGATTTTTTACCAGTAATTATTTTAAGTAAATCGAAAATTTCTTTATTAACCTGTTCTATTGTTCTCTCTTGGTATCTTTTCTCAATTTGTTCTCTTAATTCCTTTAATCTTTTTAAATAATCTTCACTATCTTTAATGAACTTATCAATTTTAGCTCCTTTAATCTCTTTAAGTTTTTCATGCTCATAATCCTTATAAGCACCCACAACTTCTGAAAGAGTGTTCAAATATTTTTTTTCAAGCATTTTTTCTTTATCAATAAAAACTTTCTTCATTTCTGAAACAAGTTGTTTTGGTGTTGGAGGAGATGAACCATTTAACATTAAAAGTGCTTGACTTGGAGTTACAACACTCCAATAAATTTCATGAACTAAAATATCCAACAAAGCTTTCTTAGCTCTTTTAACAGTATTATCTCCCATAGACATAAAAACATCAATAGCTTCTGGACTTGGTTTAAGTTTACCCATTTTCAACAAAACTTTCCAGGGCATAAAAGTTCCTTTATCATAAAGAGGAACTCCATCTCTAATAAAAGTAAACATAACAGGATGTGCATCTTTAACTGATTCCCAAAAATCTGTAAGAAGATAAACCTGAACACTTAAAACATTCTCCTTGACCCCTGCAAGAGCAGAAGCTTCTGAAATATATTGTTGAATCATTCCTCTCAATCTTTCCTTAAGCTCTAAACGAGGCATTCTTTTAACATCAGTGTCATTAATAATAACAAAAGCATCAACATCAGAGGTTTTAATAGCATCTCCTCTCACTAAACTTCCTCCAATAACATAACTAACAACATATTTATCAAATTTCTGTAAAATAAGTGATTTATGAATTGAGGCAACTTTTAATCCAGAAAGCAAACCTTGGTCATAAATAGGATAAGACATAGCAATAGCATCAATCATTTCAAATTTGCTGTCAAAACAAGTTTCCCATACATCAATTGGAGTTTTAATATAAAACCAGAAGTTCATTTTTTCCTTTTCAATATACTTAATTATTTCTGGTTTTATTTTAGAAATTTCCTTGAATTTATCTTCAGGAACAATAATATACAAATGCTGTTTACTTTTTAATTTCTCTAATTCTTTTTCAGGAATATCATCACTAATTTCTTCTTCAATAAATTCTTTAATTCCTTGAGGAGGGAGTATTCCAATAGACTGGATAAAAGAGTATTTCTTAATGATAAAATTCTTAAATTTATCAAGTTCTTTTTTCTTTTGCTCTATTTCTTTTTTAATCTTCTCAGAATTCTCGGGTAAAACAGATTTTTCATTTTTAGAATAATTATTTAATTCCATACCGGGAATTTTAGATTTATTTCTATCGTCATTCTCCATAGTAACAAGAATGACAAACTACTTATAAATCTTACCTTCTTTTTTTAAATAAACAAATTTAAAAAACCAAAAATACTCTTAAATTTATAATTGGTCCTGTTGTCCAACGGCTAAGACGGCTCGTTTACACCGAGCAAACCGAGGTTCGATTCCTCGCAGGACCATTTAAGGGATAAATAATTAAAGAAGTCTTAACTTTCTTAATAGTATTCTAAATAATATTCCAAAATAAAAATGCCAAATCAGTTAAAAAATCATATCTCGGAAGAAACTTTAAGGAAAACTATAAGAAAAAAACATGAAGAAAGAATTAGGTTCAGCCTAGAAAATGATAGAATAATAGAAGAACACAGAAGAAATTTAAATAAACCATTAACAAATCTTTTTGGAAACTGCCCTTTTTGTAGTAATAGATTTTATTACTCAATTACAGAAGGAGAATATAGTAAAGAATGTTCAGAATGCAAAAAATTTTATAATTAAAAAAATTTAAATAGAGATAAATTTTTTAAACATTAATAAAACATAAAAATCGCAAAAACTCCCAATCTAATTTATTGAAAAATCTTAATAAGCAATAGAGTTTAGTTATTTAATAGGGATATCACGTAAAACTTAAACTCAAAATGTTATTAAACAAAGTAACTTTCAGAGTTAATTAAATTAAGCAAATTAATCCAGTTCAATCATTAGTAATCAATATTTTAAAAATGAAAATTAATAATTTGATTCCAATAATAATCATTATAGGAATAACTACCTTATTTTTCTTTCCTGAACCAGAAACTAATTTTCTTGCTTATCTTGGAACTGCTCTATTTTTTATTATTATAATTATTTTCATATTGAAAAAATCAAAGAAAAAACAATAAAATAGATCAAATTTTAATAAAATTCTCGCTAAACAAATAAATTAATCATTAATTTTCTGTTGAAAATATTTTAAATATTTTTTTTATTTTAATTACTTTTTTTTTATACTAACTTTATTAAAACAATTTAAATAACATTTAAATAAACTACAAAACTCATAAAACATGCGTGGGTAGTTCAGTGGTTAGAATATCTGATTGCCATTTGAATTTATTCAATGTGAAAGCATTTCCTCAGGGTTTTGCTAACTGAGAAAATCTCTGATTTTCTTCCTGTTAATTAACATAGAGCTAGATTCAGTGCCGTTAGGATTTAACAGGTCTGTTGGCGAGTAAAATGCTTTCAAGCAAAAATCAGGTGACCCGGGTTCAAATCCCGGCT
>CAZRJS010000009.1:0-29305 GCA_964600565.1 Candidatus Woesearchaeota archaeon
TCAAGAGAATACAAAAGTTGGAAAAACGTGGATGGGTAAGTCATGTCGATACTACCAAATTTAAGAACAATTCAAAACTCGTTAGGAACAAAAAGGGCGACGTTACTACAGAACGTATTTTTTTCAAAACTAAACCTAATTTTTAAGGAGAATTATAATGGCTAAAAAAGGTAAAATTACTTCAATTCTTATGACAAATGTAACCGCAGAGTTTGCAGCCGCATACTTTAGAGTGGGTGCCTTACCACTTAAAATTAATGGCACGCCATGCACAGATGCGTTTGGGGGTCCTGCACTTCCTATAGTTGAGAGTATTAAATTTTGTAAACACGAGTTTGGTGCTGGAGCGCTAGTACAGCAACCATGCTACGCAATTGAATTTGAAGGACCTACAGAAGCAATGGTGATTCCAGCAACGGAATTCTCTCAAATAACCATCAAAGTTAATAAAGAAGATGAAGCAAAAATCCCGGCAATGCCACAATAATAGTAGGAGAAGCAATGACAAAAATTTTAGTATTACTTGGAGACAATTACATTTCAGCAGTTAAAGGATTGGGTGAGATTAAAACAGATCCAATTGATTTTCTTACCCACCCCTTGGATTATGGATTAGTTCTATTTACTGGTGGAGAAGATATTACTCCTGAATTTTATGGAGAAACGAGCCCATTAAATTTGTGTAGAAATAGTGAGAGGCGAGACACTTATGAAAAGAAGGTTTTCAATTGTGCAATTGCTAATGGTGTTCGTATGACAGGTATTTGTCGTGGCATTCAATTTCTTAACGTTATGGCTGGTGGACGAATGTATCATGACGTGGGTAATCATGCGGGCGTACTACATGATATGATATTACCTAATAATGATATATTACAAATAAACTCCCTTCATCATCAAATGGTTATACCTCCGGATGATGGGCTCATAGCTGGATGGACGCCAAAAGCCCTGTCCAAAGAGTATTACGGGGACAGTGACTTAATAGTTAAAGGTCCGTATCTAGAGCCGGAGGCATTTATTTATCCATCAATCCAATCAGCTGGTGTTCAGTACCACCCTGAAATGATGTCTCCAAGGTCAGAAGGTTGGAAGTATTTTTATGATATGGCAAAAGCCTTAATTGAAACAGATAATTTCTCTGACGTTATTTCCAAATTTATGGGGGAGACATGGGAAACAGGACAACATATGCAACTGGCGCACTGATTATCCCAGATGGAAGGGTAGTATTATCAATAGAGGGCAATACTGAACTTAAATATAGTATGGTGTCAGGATTGTCTGTAGAAACTTTTATACCTGAAATTACAGGTAATTTCAGACCGGAAACAATTTTAATTAATGAAGTTAAAACTACTCTTGGAGTAGATTTAAGGCATAGCGCTTCAATAAATAAAATTATAGAATCTGAAATAACTATAAAAACTACTACCAATTTTAAAAGAAACTTAAAGTTATATGTATATAAAATAAATAGTACATATACATTTAATGTAAAAGACAGTAATACCTCTTCAATTATGTTTCTGTCTGTTGGTCAAATTACAAAACAGGTTTTAAATAATACACTTAATTTGAGTTTTTGTGCAAAACATATGCTGAAATATTTATGCACTTGTCGAAACCTCAAAAATTTTAAAGGTAACTTAAGTTGATTGTGAACTACTGCTACCCTAAAAGGATAGCAGCTTCTTATGATGCTGCTATATTTTTGAGGTAGTGGCTTTTGAGAAATTTTCGGATTTTAAAAAGCCTGAGTTTACCAGATTCAGGTAAGAGAAATCCTACCTACGATAGATATGTTATGACACACATGATTGCCGCCCCAAATCAGTACCTAATGTCGCTTATGTTTAAAAAAGGCTGAGGGAAAACCCGGTGAGGTAAGCTTTTAAGCCTATTTATCTTTGTCGAAGGGAAGTCGTAACTTCTAATTGGTAATAGATTAAGAACACGTATAACCACCCTTGGAGTGAGTATTTTAGGTTTGGCAGTTCCTATTAAAAACTGTTACTCACAGATAGCTTACATCCCCTACCCTAAAGGGATAGGGATTTTACGCCATTTATATAAAATGAATTGAGGGGGGAAGGAATGACTAATTAAGTCAAGAAATTAAAACACCCTCCTTTAGTTCATAAGAGCAGTATTAGGAGTAAAATGAGCAATGAAATATTTATAATAACTATAAATGAGGACCTTGACGACACAACTACCGAGATATTCATCTACAAAAATATTGAGGCGTGTAATTTCAAACTTGAAAATACCTCTTGGGGTAATATTGATGAGGACAATATCAGAGTCTACCACGGAATTTTGACTAATGCTACCTTTATTCCGGAGAATTTTAAAGGGTGTACCCCATATATTGTGTTGAAAAATCCTGAAGGTAATCGTACTTCTATTTTCGAAAATGAATGCATTTTTGAAAAAACAACAGCAGAGACTACTATAGTTGTAAACAGAATCCAAGAATTATTGAAAAATGAGGAATTATTTACATCACCAAAGGCTTCACTACGAATAGCTTCCACAATTGAAGATATTAAAATATTCTATGGGCAACGACAGACTCCCATACTACAAATATCTGAAGAAAACCTGGATGAGGAAGTCATATATAGGTTAAGCAGCCTAACAGTAGATTTTACATCTGAAAAAGACTCTATAATGAGGGAGAGAAATTAATGAAATCAAATGTGAACATTACAGTAATACAATCTAATAAAACTAATTCAAGGGATATTGGATACTCTTTGAAAGGCCGTCTTCTTGGTGCGTGCAATACAGTGGAAGCAACTAAAATTGCTCAAAACTGGCCAGTTGTTGAACGAGTTCTTACCAGCGAAACTTCTACTCTAGAAAAATCAGTAGCAGTAATGAAAGAAATAAATGAGGAATATAAGGAAGAAGGTTTCGGTCATTTAGTGGTTGCTTTATCAAGTTTAAGTCATTTAGAAAATACAACACTACTTGAAGTATTTACCAAACAACTTTTTATAAGCCCCCCTATTAACTTGTTTTCAGAGACACCAAACAAAGACAGTAACGGGCCTTTTTCTATTAATATGGAGTGTGGTAATAATTCACTTATAACTGTGGAGAACTGCGAAGATGAATAAAACTTATATTCAACCCCTTGAACCTACCATATCCACATCAGGAACTGCATTTAGGATCAGTAACGGTATCAAAAAAGATGTAACCTTCTCCCCTGACACCAAGGGGTTCTTATCCTATATAATTGGTCCTGACTATAATAACCCAAATATAGTGTTTCATAAAGTAGTTACAATACGTCGTGGAAAACGTGGAAAAGAACGGCTTAATGTAAATATATTATTATCTCCCATATTTAATCTCCCTGGTGTGAGGGCAGAGTGGCTGATTCCTGCTGATGTAGAAAGAAAATCTTTGGTTGATATAGTGACGTTGAAGGGTGTTACGACAAATATTATTTCTCCAAAAATCACCAATAATCTCTCTTTCATAGGTAAAACACTTTCTAGAGCACTACTAACAGTAGCACTAGATAAAGTACTTTATTCTTCTAATGATAAAATTATGCAGACTATTGGATTACTTGACCATAAAACAATGAACGTTTGGCCAAAAAACAAGACCTCACAAATAAATACATTTGTTAAGGAAGCTGAGAGTTTATTCAATGAAAATAACCAGGACATTATTTATGATAATTATTGTAATGAAGAAGCCAGAGCTGCTTTACTTAAGGAATTAAACGACATAGATGTCTGTTTGGCTGTTCCAAGATTAGAATATCAACGTAAAGTATTAAATGTAATGCTAGAAGCTCTTGATTTCATTAAAACAAAACTTAATGAAGCCAGTATTAAAGAGAGACCTGACAAAGTACAACTTTTAAAGAGGGTGGGAATTACTAAAAAGGGTATTAACAACAGAAAACACAATGTATCTAAAGCAATTGATACCCGTCTTACAACTATTGTTCAAAACAGAAAAATTTCATAACTTTAGCGAGGCAATATGATACCAAGAGGGCACAAAGTAGTCGTGCTATCCAGTTCAACAACTAAATCCGGCACTAAAATACGAAAGGGAAGTGTCGGATTTGTTGCTGGTATTGGTAAGACACATGATTTTTCTCGTCAGCAGATGTATATCACTCCTGCTAAAATAGTATTTACTCGTTATGGTCATGAGAATGCACAAAGGAATGAGACAAAGTTCGTTACGCTCATCCATCCGGCTGTCGACTCTTCTAAAGTAACACACGTTCAAAGAACATTAAATACGTTGACCGCCAACAGCCTTGACATGTTGGACAAAATAAAAAAGTTGTTTATTACTGAAGGTGTAACTATTAAACCTACAGCGTCAATTGTAGTTACTAAATCATATAAAGGTAACTACCTATTAAATAACTTAAACAACTTAAAAGCATGGACATCAAGTGTATTGCAAGGTGGGGCACTACATCCAATTGTTTTGGCAGACCAATTTAGTAACTTAAACATAGCAAAAGGGATATTAACGAAGGGTTGTCCTGAATTCGAAACTAAACTTAAATATTGTGTATTATACCGTAAACAATCTAACAAGTTTATTGACTCCATTGCGAACAATCAAGAATTACAGATACTATTAATAAAGAGATTAAAAGGCTTTTTAATACTGAAAGAACGCAAAGATGTACTAAATTATACAAAAGAATTTAATAACCATTGGATGAATAAAGATATAATTTTCCATTTATTATGGTATTTTCTTAGTAATAATGTTAAGTTACCTGTTGCAGCGAAAAAAGTGTACGGAATTAAAACACATAAAGCAAATATTGAACTATGGATGAAATTATTTGAGTCAATTAAATAGGGTATTTATTGTTTTGATTTAAGGAGATAAAAATATATGTTGCTCAATTCTCATAATTTTAGCACAGAGATTGAAACTCTCAAGAATATTGCTATTTCTCAATTTGTTTCTAGAACTACTATTGAGGGCAAAAATACTGGGAAAGATTTTAGAGAAGCATCAATTACAGCTGTGTTAAGAGACAAAACACTATGGTTTACTATTACAACATTGGATGGTGTATTTAATATTACTATACCAATGCCTTACTTGGAAAATAGTATTATTTATATTAAATCAAATGAAGTAAAACGTGCAGTATGTGAGCATTTTGATGTTAAAGCTGATAGAATAATTACATATCTTAATGCCATTCAGAGTATACTTATAGGGAATTTTGATGGTATAGTCCATAATCCAGGAAACAAGAAAGTAGTTTTCATTCAGCAGCTTGCCTATTCAATACTTAATAATAATACTCCTATTATTGTACGCAGTCTACAAAAAACAATAAATGAGCTAGTTAACAAAATGCCGTTACATGAAACAGATATGAATAGTTGGATGATGAACCACAAACTTATTTTGGTTGACACAGCCTTTGAAATGATTGATAATCCTACTGATAGACTTGAATACCAGGTTGAAAAGAACAGGTGTTATTTCGATCGCGGATGGACTTCTATTGGACTGTCTGATGGATCTCTAGCGGATAAAAACTACATACTGATGAAAGACCTTCGTAATTTTACAGCCTTTGGGCTACATCATCACAATCCTCAACGAAATCTATATTCTACTCTTGGAATGAAAGGCGACGAATACCCACGTCTTAGAACTAAATCTTATCAAGAGTTAATGGATAAAGGTATTACCAGAAAAGGTTGGAATTGGTTTACAGCCTTTGTAGACATTCCTGATAATTTTGAAGATCAAATAGTTGTTGATATCAGGCATGCCGATAAATTTATTCTTAGAGAAAGGAGATTTCAGTTCTTTGGAACTATGTTGATTAAACCTGGGCAACGTATTAAATTAGGTACTCCTATTTCACAAAGTCCAGATGGTGTAAGAGAGTTATGTACTATTAAGGCCGATGAAATATACGTAAAACGTATTGTAAAAGGTAAGACAGCCATTGGTGGAAATCTTAAAGAAGTATATAATGTGGTAATTGGCTTCAAACGGTATCTCAAAGATGGTACTAAGGTCACCAATACGCATGGGAACAAGGGTGTTATAAGGTTGATGGACTTAGGGTATGCTATTGATCCAAAGACCGGTGAAAAGAGACATTTAGATCTTATTGTGTCTGCCAAATCAGTAAAGAAACGGAAAAATCATGGGCAAATAGTTGAATTACTTATGAATAATTTATTCGAGAATCGACCTCGAACAAAGAAGATGCAGTATAAATCAAAAAGTAGGTGGGATGTTGCTGGACGAAACATGGGCCATGTGGGTAGTTACGCTACAGGAATTACCGAAATTGAACCTGTAGTATTTCTTGACAATTATGCAGTAAATGAAAAATCCATGAGTATCATAAAGGCTGAGCTTGCTACATATGGCTATAACAATCAATGTACCTGGAAATGTGACACGTATGCTGGCAAGATTGATGCTGTATGTGGCACTGTGTTCTGGGGGGTATCTAAAGATGTTGAAGATCAGCTTTGGGACAAAGGGGCAACAACCAGGACTAATGGTAAAGATCTTAGAACTGCTGGATTAAAATTCTCCACTGTAGAATTTAAAGCATTAGAAACTAGGTTTGGCAAAAATAATGCTATTATTAAAGAAGTTCTTTCATATACACAAGGAACAGAGCAAATTGAAGAAACTTTCAAAGCCTTAAGAAGTAAAATGTATCAATTTCCTGAAAACATTCCTGTATTACTAACTCATAAAGTTAATGAGGTAGATCAAACTGGTGGTACTATATTCAATAAAAAGGAGTTGATTAATACAATAGCCGATGAGTTTTACTATCAAAATGGGCTTATAATCAAATTACCTGTTATGTATCAAACTGCTGTCGGGCATAACTCAAATGATACTTATGAAGGTCCTGTTATGTACACATCTGACTCGATCGATTGGCAGAAGTTTAAATCGTTATATAACACCGATCAGATCTATATACCCGCAGGAAATATGAGGCGCAATTGGAGACATGGGTCAGGTCTATACGGCATGAGTGAAGTAGCAGTATTAGTAAATAACATTGTAGTATTTGCTAAACGCATGATTGAAGAGCCAGAGGAACCTAGACACATCAGAATGATGTACAAAGCTATTAGTAATTACTATAATAAAATGGCAACCACTCTTAGCACTAAGAAAGGGGCTATATCGAATTTAGCCCTGTCTGTAAGGTACCCTTATTCAGCCAAAGCGGTAGCTACATTGAGTACTAAATTACCTCCCAACACTGTTCAAATCCATAGAGATATGGCAGAAATACTTGAAGTAAAGAATAATGATGTGGTCATTGTTGAAAGATTTCCATGCTTGGGTTTTATGAGTATACGACCCCAACAAATACTTATTACTGATGATCCTCTTTGTAAGTATACTATTAGGGCCAGTAATAATAGCTTAGTATCTACCAATTTAGATCATGACGGCGATGTACTATATTTAGCATCATTTCATACACCAGAGGCTTGTGCTTTACTTCATAAAGAGTGGGAAACTCCTAATGAGAACTGTTGGGCCCACATTGATCAATTAAATACACGTAAAGGGGCTCCTTCTATTAATTGTCTTAACTTATCAGAATACGAAATTAAACCTTTTCCAATCATGACCAAAGAGGCACAAGCTGCCATCGTTAGTAAACTTACTGGAGTTAAAGCGCAAACAGGTCCTGTTATTGCATTAACGTACAATATTATGCGTATTATGGAAAATTCTGGTGTTGAGGTAACCAGAAAGACAGAGGCAGGTATCGAGATGTTTATTGAAAAAGCAGGCCAAAGTGTCTTCCAACAGAAACATGGAGGTCAGTCACTACATGAGATAGTAATAGATGGTGTTTGTACTGGTAATGCTAATATTTTAATTAAAGAAGGGTTTGATCCAGAAATTTCACACTTCATATGTAATGTAATAAAAACCAAGGCTGGGAATATAGGTATAAGAGATTTAGTGGACTTTCACGAAAGATTTGGTAAAGAAGGATCTAATGTGATAAACAGAATTGTACGGAAGGAGAATAAAATTTATTTTGCTAGTCGCTCAAATCTTGAAGCATGTACACTGTTAGAATGTCTTGCAGCCCCAGTTGTGGATTTACCAAGTAAAATATTTTCGCTAACAATGACTGGTAAATATAACAACGGTCGCACAGTGCTTGATGTAGCTACAGATACCAAGTTAATTAATTTCCTTAAAGATGACGGGTTTAAAGCAGCTGCTGCTGAACTATTCAAGTGCGTTAATAGTACTATAGGCATTAACGCAGGGGCTAAACCATACCATCCCAAATCAAAAATGAAAAAGTGTAGTGGAGCGTGTAGTTAGGTTCAATTTCATTTAGTGTTACAAGAGGTCTTCCGTATATCCTGGTAGGTCATTCCAGGTTGTCGGTGGGCCTCTTTGTGACATTCTTTACACAAAGTTATTGTATTAGATACATCATTTGACAGTAGTGGGGTAGAAGCTACGGGATTAAGATGATGACAATGCAACTGAGCATCTTTTTGGGTAAGGCCACATTCCTGACAAGTCCAATTATCACGTTCAAAACACATTTGTCTGACTAAAGGATTTACTTCACGAGATGATTTTACTTTGAAACCTCTAGGGTATTTAATTTGTCTATAAGTCGGGCAGGCCTTCTTACAGTGTTCAGAACAATATAAAAATTGATCTCCTCCAACATTCCCATTTAATGCTTGAATTCTATTTATTATTTGCAAATTTGTTGGAGTGAAGTATTGATTACAGTATTTACACTTAGCCTCAATAGACACATTATCTTTAGCTAATCTAGGAGATTCATCAATTGTAAGCCTGTCTTTATAAGTAGCGTATTTAGCTACATTTTGATAATGTAATTTTCTTACAATAGCTAGGGCCTCTTTATTTTTTTTCCTATACTCCTTACTTACCTTTTTAATACTATCAGCATTATCTTTTTGCCATTGTTTTATTTTCAATTTCCTTCTTTCATATTGTTCTTTAAGTATTTCTTTATTTTCAAGTCTATATTGTTTTCTTTGCGCATATACTCTCTCTTTATTGTTTCTTAAATACATCTGTTGCTTCTTAGCTATTTTTTCTTTATTTATTTTTGTATATATGCGTTTTTGTTTTGCAATTGAGTCTTTATGCTCAATTTGATATTGTTTCCTTTCAATAAGTATACATTTTTTACATTGATTTCTATAGCCATCTTTACTATCTTTTCTTTTATAAAATTCACTATAATCTTTAAGTTCTTTACATTTACTACAAATCTTTCCAGTCTTTTCCATAAGTATTTCCTCAATAAATTAATTTTAATTAATAAAAACTACCATTAAAAATTAAGTTCGCTAACCTCTACATTTATATAAAGGTTAGTTAATTAACCATAAGAAGTACAAAATAACATTAATTATTTAAAGCAAGGAGAATTACTTTGAGTACAATCTTAAATGAATGCATATTAGGCGGAACAATAATGGAAGATCCTCAAATTGTTGGGGAAGGAGAAGCAGCATGGGCTTTTATGAAGCTCATGACTACATTTGGCCAGAAACAAGCTGACGGCAGCTACATTGACATCGAGCAACCAATTCAGATTGTTGCGGATGTACCACATCACGTAAACACGGTGCGTAAATACATAAAGAGCGGTAAAGCTATGACTGTTAGTGCGTATTACCGAACTTGGGAATCTGGAGGCACACTTCATCACGGTTTTTTCATTCGCAAATTGATTTTTGCATCAGCTAATTGGACGCCCCCACAGGAATAACGATAATATTAATTAAAGAATATTAATTAAGGGTGGTGCAAGCACCCTATTTCACTAGGAGTATTATCATGCCCAGTACCTTAAAGAATCAAATTGAATCATTAACCAAACAGGTAGAAAACCTAACTAATGTAGTAAAGTCTTTAGTACCTGATGGTTTAGCTACCAATAAAGACGGCATTCCAGTTGGAACCAATGTATACGCTAATGTAGATATTGTAGGTGAAGTAGTACTAACTACCCTACCAAAGGCATATCAAGTCAAAAAAATAGGATCTGACAAGATATATGAAGGGCATAAATTTAATTCTTTATCTGCAGCCGCAGAAGCGTTCTCTAATATAACACGTAAAAGCGGGTGGATTTTCTGGCATAATGTTCATGGTAAGACATTAAAAGAAGTGTATAAGGGCTAACTATGTCACGACGTAAAAATAAGGGACGAAATAGGAAAATGAATAAGCATCAATTTCAGATGGCTATTTGTAATTCTTGTGATATATGTATTTATGGATCTAAGCCTAAATTCTGCTTCAATAAACTGTACAGGAGTAATCCGAACAAATTTATGGCCCACGTACCTAAAATGCTGGCTGAACACAACAACTTATTAAGAGCTATAGTTGATGTAGATCCGATAGCAAATTATATAGCTAATGCTATATTTAAAAAAGTTTTTTGTGATGCTAATGTGTGCCACAACTGTAAAAAAGATGCACAACAATCAATGAAGTGTTTGGCTATGTTTAGAGAACAAGCACTAGCAAAAACTAATTCATTGATAGTTTCCAAACTCAGGAAAAACCCGGAAAAACATCACCCTGCTGTGGTTACAATCATGTCTAGTCAAAACAGTAAATTTCTAAAGGAGGTGGATCGAATACTTGAAAATAATATTAAACAATCGAATTAAGATACAGAAACCAAATGAACTTCTAAAAAATTCTCTAATTGACTTACTACGACATAAGAACCCGCAGTTTATAGAAGCAGAGAAATTAGGATTAAGTACGTATAATATGAAAGAGTTTATACACTACTTTGAATTTGATGCTGCTGAAGATATGTATATCCCTAGAGGTATGCGCTCTAAGCTATTTGAATTATTAAATCAATTGGAACTCGAAGCAGAAATTAAAGATCAACGTACACTTAAAACTGATATAGGGTATGTTGATGGGGCTAAAATCGTATATAGAACATACCAACAACCTGCTGTGGATAAGCTTTTATCCTCCGCACCTGAAGGGGTATTAGTTGCTCCACCAGGTAGTGGTAAAACTATAATTGGCTTAAGTCTAATACCAATATTATTACAACCTACATTATGGATCACACATACAGATAGGCTATTTAAACAAAGCCACCAAAGATGTTTAGAATTCCTACCTGGATTAGATGAAGAAAAAGATATAGGATTAATTGGGGCTGGCAAATGGGATATAGGCAGAGTAGCCACCTTTGGTATGGTACAAACTTTAGTACGTAATTTAGATAGACTTGATGAATTAAAAGATTACTTCGGATTAATAATTATAGATGAATGTCACCATTGTCCAGCATCTACTTTTTTTTCAATTATTTCCAAACTAAATCCGTATTTCTTGTATGGGCTTACAGCTACAGATTATAGAAGAGATGGATTAGAAACATTAATGTTTCAAAGTGTTGGCCCTGTAAGAGCTAGAATAACCAAAGAATTAGTTGCAAAAAATAAAGGTATAATATCTCCCAAAATTATATATTGTGGAGTAAGATTTGGCAAAACAGTTAATATATCAAATACTGCAACTATCCTAAAAGAGCATATAGTTTACAATGGTAAAAGAAATGTGAGAATCAAAAATGATGTGGTTCGAGAGGCAAGGGCGGGTAATTTCTGCATCGTCTCTTCTGGACGCAAAATCCATTGTGACATTTTACATGATATGATAAAAAAAGAATGGCCAAAGACAGGTATTGCAACAGGTAAGTACAGTAAAAAAGTGATTGATGGCCAAATTGAAGCATTTAACAATAATGATATTACGGTACTTATTACTACACCAGAACTATTAGGGGAAGGATTCGATGTGGACTTTCTCAATAGATTATTTAATACCACATCTTTTCGTACTGAATCTAGAGCTGAGCAGTTAATAGGTAGGATACAGAGATTTCATCCAGATAAAAAGGATGCGTTAGTTTTTGAATATGTTGACGAAAACATAGGTGTATTTGCTAATCAGTTTTACTCCAAGCATGGTAAATGTAGAAGCAATGTCTATAAAAAGTTGGGACTTGAGATTGTTGCTTTCGAAGAACATTATCATGTATAGAAGTCAGCACAAAGGGACTTCAATGAATAATATAAGAATTAAAGTTTCACCGGTAATGACAAATCATTTAGGTATGTATGGGAATGAGAATGGTATGTTGCGAATTTCTTCTGAATTAAGACAAAACCTCGGACTCAAAGTAGGACAGCAGTTTACACTAAATTCGATAAATGACACTGTGGTGGTCCTAACCATTGGCTCCGCCTTCAAAAAGGATGTAGAACAAGATGGGGGCGTGTGCTATGTTACACAGACTATATTTGATCAAATAAATTTAGAAAATGTCGATCAATATAGCATATTTCAAGTTAAAGGGATTACTTTAGGGTGCGACCCGGAATTTTTTTTAATTGATAGAGACACACACAAGTTGTTGAATGCTCAAACTTTCTTTAAAAAATGGGGCGAAGTAGGGTGTGATGGAGTATTGGCTGAATTACGGCCAAACCCAAGTTTATCTGCTGAGGGGTTAACAAATAACATTTATGACCTAATTAAAGCTACCCGTGAAATACTTAATTTAACACAATCATACGACCCAAACAGAATTACTATGCACGCGGCCTCTAGTTACAGTAATGGGACCCCCGTAATACCTAGTATAGGCAATACAGGGTGTGCTACTGCTGGGTTTCATCTCCATTTCGGGTTACCGAAAGATATATTAGGTCGAAAACCGGATATAATGACATTAATGTTTAAAATAGTTAGAGCTATGGATTATTTCGTCGGACTTCCAGCAATCATGTTAGAAAGTAATGATGAATCCAAACGTAGATCTAATACACAAGTGTCATATGGCAAACCAAGTGATTTTAGATTAGACTTCAGAACTTTAGAATATAGAGTACCTGGAGGTAGTTTACTCAGACATCCAATTTTAACCAGAGGGTTGATAGCCTTAGGGGCTACAGTAACTGAAGACATAGTAAGTAAAATTAACATGTACACTAATGGATTTAAGCAATTATACTGGATGAGAAGCAATAAGCGTATAAAAGAGATATATCCAAATATTTTAAATACACGAGAAATATATCCATTAATGTGTACACCATGTAATGATATGGCGAAAACTTATTTGGATAATATTTATAGTGATGTAAGTAACATGATTGGCTTTAAAGAGAGAGAAGAAGAATTAAATACCTTCTTTCATCATATACGGGCGGATATTAGGTATACTAACAACATAGAGGACAACTGGAGGAATTTTTATGAACAAGGCACTAAAATTCAACAACCACCCAATGAGAAAACAACTTACAGTACAACAGGTCAATTATTGGAAGCTAAATCTTAGCAGAATTTTGAAGATTGGCGTTGAGTTCGAGTTTAATCTTCCTGATAAGACCACCGGTTCTTGTAAAGGTAGAAGTTTTACTTGCCCTTGTATGAACTACGGTAAAGAAGAGCACACATGTTGGAAAGTATGCCTAAATGAGGAGGCATGCTCCAAAAATCCAAGTATTGATCGATGTGCTAATTTTAATAATAAAAAATGTACAGAGAGTCAATGTGCTGATTGTGAAGACTATAAGTTTCAATGTATTGGACCAGTGTGCTCTAATCACATGGCTGCCTGCCTCACCTGTAAAGATTTTACATTAGATTGTTCCTCTTGTATATACCGTTTTGATCCTAATAAGAACCCTGATGCAATCAGGCAGTCTTGTACAAAAGATTTCAATCCCAGTGGATCTTATGGAGTAATTAGCCCATCTGGCGTTCATAATGTAACTACCGATGGATCGCTTCTTGGAAAGAAAGGCATGGAAGTTATTACCACTGGGAGAAGGGTAGATTATTGGGAATTTTATAGAATGTCTAAGGACATTATTGATACTTCTATAGGTAGGGGCGCCTATATAAATGAAAGATGTAGTATTCATATGCACGGATTAGCCAGTTACTATGGAAAACTTTCTGGAGGTACTGCTAGTGGAAAAGTTGCTGAATTAGAACGCAGTGTGCCTGAAATAGTACTTGCTAATCTACATCAGTTGATTAGGAGATACCAGAATGCTATTACCTGGATGACCTCTGGTTTAGATGACCCCAATCATCTTACTAGATGGGAAAAATTCAGAGTATCTGTAATGGGGATTTCTGCTATACCAAGAAATATGAGACAAGTACGTGATGAAGTAATAAACGCTTCTGGAGGTAATAAATACGGTTGGGCTAATTATAAATTTTGTGAATTTGATGGCAATGGTGCCGTAAAACGTCTCCATGTTGAAGTACGCGTTATGGACGGTTTATTGTCTCCTAGCGCAGTAGCAGCTTGTTCATGTATGTATTATGCCCTATTTATTAAAGCTGTTGAGCTGTCCAGATACGGAGTTATGTATGTTGGAAATGACGATTGGAAAGTTCAAGCTGAAATAGTAAAAAGTGCTTTAATGAATAATACTAGCAACTGGGAAGATGGTAATAAATATGGTAGATTTAGTGATACATCTAAACTCCATAAGTATACTGACATATTAGTTGCTGAATCCTTTGAATTGATTTCACAATTAAAACATATTTTAGCCAAAGTTGGCCCAGCGTACGATATTCTTGAAAAACTTGCAGAAAGTCCTTGTTCCATAAGAAGATGCGAAGGAACTGAATGGGTAGATATTGAAAAACAATTAGAAATGCAACTAACTGAAGAAGGTAAATTTGAGTATGAGATCAGTAAACTAATTGACACAAGGGGTGTTGGTAGAGTAAAATCCATTCAAGAATGGATGGTAAAAATTGCTGAAACTTTACAGGTTAATAAGGATTTAGAACTGGAGAATGAGTCCATTGAAGAAATTACCAATAAAATTGCTTTTCACATTGAAGATAAACAAAGTAATGGTGAAATGATTTGGGCTGATAAAATTGGTTCTATGATTGCTATATAAAGGAAAAACTATGTGCGGAGTTTTTGGAATTGTTGCATTAAGAAACATTGATATTAAGAGAATCCTTTTGAGACAAATATTAAAAAATTTGACTCAATCTAGTCAATCGAGAGGACGCGATGCTACTGGCTATGCGTTCTCATCCAAAAATGAAACTGGAGTGTTTAAACACAATGTTAAAGCACATGATTTCATTAAATTAGCCAATTATAAAAATGTTGTAAGAACTGAATTAGCCAGTAAAAACTTCTATTCTGTTATTGGTCATACCAGAGCGCAAACTAAGGGCTCTCCTACTGATCCAAATAATAATCACCCAATTAAAGTTGGTAACATTATAGGTGTCCACAACGGTGTAATAATGAATGATGATAGCTTATTCGAGTCATTGACTAAAAACACCAGAGGACAGGTGAGCAGAGTTGCTCAAGTAGACAGTGAAGTTATTTTCAGTCTTATAAATTACTATTCAACTAAAAATAAGTTCCCAACTGATAGTAAAGGCATCAAATTAATAGGGCATATTACAGACCCAACATCACAAGCAATTATAAGGACTGTAGGTATGTTAAAGGGAACTTTTGTATGTGCTGTTCTTGATATCCAAAACCCAAAGGCTACTTGGATTTTTAGAGGTAGTGGTCAGCTTTCAATTAGGTATTTTATTAAAGAAGGTTTAATAATATATGCATCTGAGAAGAAGTTTATATGGGATGCAGTGGACCAATTTAATTTTAGCCCTCCTGAAACCATTGAAGTAGGTGAACAATCAGGAGTCTGTGTTAATGCAGAAACAAATACTTTGAGCCATTTCACATTGGAACAACCAAAGTACACAAACAAAGCTTGGTAAAATTGATAATGATACCTTTCAGGAGGAAAAATGGAAGTTAATTATATGTTTGGCGTTAATGAGCACATTATAAAACATACCAATACAGTTAAACGTGGGTATGTGATTGACGCCCCAGGATTACAAATTAGAACGGGGGCTCCTTGTCTTATTTTTGGTAATAACAAAGATAAGCAACCTTCAACCAATAAGGCAAGGCAACATATAGAGCCTCATAAATACATAGTTGTACCATTTCCATCCGGGTGTAACTGTAATCCTAGATGTCTTTTAGACAACTATGAGCAAGCCCTTGTTGTAAGAGAATTTGAGGAAACTAACTTCTTGGATAAAATTACAACAATTACTACATCTAGTATAGATTTAAAGGAATTCATACACGGAATTGACCACGTAAAAAATGAAGGTCCTTTAACATTCCTTATTAATCAACAGAAACAACTACAAGCTAATTTAATTGAAATTATAATTAAATTAAGCGAAATTTTTAAATACAAATGTTTACTTTACAATAAAGTTCCTGAACAATGTCCCCGAGTGAGTGGAGAGGAAATATTACTTGCACTGTCTGTAATTGATCTACGACAAAGCCTACCGATTTTTAACTCTAACAAAGTTAATGGAATAATACTTCACGGAGCTATAACTTACCCTAAAAGATCCAAACATGATGATAAGTTATTTTGCTCATCTGAATTTTTTATGTTGTTTTCTCAATTCGAAGAAAATTTTGTAGGAATTGACGGAGACAAGACGAATAGTTACCCATTCATTAACACGTCAGGGCTAATTAATGCAATTAAAAACTTTGGTAAGTATTATATCAAAATTGGGGAACTAAAAACAGCGGAATCAAAAAAAAAAGAAAATTAGCCCTAAATTGGCATGCACCTACCCCGACATTTATAGAAATTGATAAAACTTATGCCTTAGGTATTTCTACTAATAGTAGAGCCTATAACAATACAACAATGTCATGGACTTCCTCTTCATAACAGCAATTCAAAATTTTTTTAAGGAGAAATAATATGTGTGGAATCGTGGGCGTAGCCCGTTTTGGTGAACTTGGTGATGAAAATTTAAGAGCATCCGCTCTTTATTTGGCTACCAGTTTACTAGAAATCACTGAAACAAGGGGGACGGATGCAACAGGCTTGTCGGCCCTATTTTCTGATGGTAACTTCTTTGGACAAAAGATGGGAGTCAGTGCTACAGAATTTATCGCCAGGTATGGTGGAAAAGCAGATGACTTCGATGGATTTCTTACAGTGCTCAGGAAATATGAGGTCCCACTCAAAATGCTTATTGGGCATTGCAGAAAAAAATCCGCAGGTAGCTTGAATAACGTAGATAATCATCCAATTAAAGTTGGTAATATAATCGGGGTACACAATGGTACTTTAAAGAATCATGATTTGATTTTTGATAACCTTAAATGTGACCGTAATGGTGAAGTTGATAGTGAAGCCATTTTCAGATTAATGAAGCATTACACAAAAGACTGTAAAGAACCATTTACTGTTGAGTCTGTTGAAGAAGTATGTCGAAGATTGGAAGGAACGTTCAGTATACTGTCCTTCAACACCAATAACCCAAACCAATTGGTATCTGCGAGGGATGGAAGGCCGGCAGAATATTGTCTTATCAAACCATTAAAATTAGTTTTAATTGCTTCGGAAAAGAAATTCTTTAAATCAATAATCTGGAACTACAATAAATTGTCCTGGCTACATAATGTTGATGGTTTTATCAAACTTAAAGAGTCAGATGTTGAATTTGAGGTATTACCAGACGACACCTTAGCAATATTTGATTTGACCAAGGAAATTGACAACAAAACAAAACTGAAAGACCTATATGAAACAAAACGTATTCCCAGAACTCATGACCGTATATGGAAAGTGCCCACTAAAACTACTACATATAATGCTAACAATTATGGGCAGACTTTCAATTCAAAGGATAACAAAATTTATAATAAAAGTGCCCGTTCTAATACTACTCATGACACGGAACTTGAAACTGATAAATCGAGTAATAATGACAAAAAATTGGATACACAGGAACAGGCTGCTACACATGGTGTGTCTTTAGGAAGAGTTTGGAATGGTAGTCTAAAAAAACATGTTAAAACATTTGGTAAAATAGAGGAAGTGCAAAACCTCTTAATTCTAAAACCCGAAAAAAAACTGAAATTAAGTCTGGCAGAAGCTATTACTGAAAATGAGTTGGATGGCAGTATACCAACTACCAAAGTAGAAGAAAATAAAAAAACAACTGTGTGTGCTCTAACTGAAGAAGCGGCATCGACTGAAAATTTCCACACTGGTGTTAATACCTCATTTAGAGTAATCCAACCAGTTGAAGACGAAAAAAAAAGTCCCAGTCATGCTCTTTTGGAGCCGTCTGTTAAAAAAAAGGACCTATTAGAGGGTATGAAAATAGGAGTAGCTAAAGGATTACTGGTATCTAGAGAACACAGCATAGCTATTAAAATGGCTACTGAAAATGTAATAAATAGACCGCAATTCAGCACAATGCATGAAATTGCTGGTATTATGGGTACTGAAATTGAGAATATCCGTCAATTACCTACAACAGCTTTTGCAAACCGCTTAGTTCTTTCTATGTTTACCGATACATTTGTTGCTGGATGGGAGGCTAAATGTGCATATCAACAAACGGATTTAAAATCCTTAATTAAGAGCCCTGAAGAGCGCCTATCTAAAGCACAGCGACATATCAGGGTATTGAAGAATATAAGTAAATACCTTGGACAGATCATTAATGTTTCTACTATAGACGGAGGTGCTGCTACTAATTATATTCAAGATTGGAAAGAGCCCCTGGAAAGAGATGAAATTAATGCTACGGCCTTGACTGAAATCTTTAACGCTGGTGATTTCAGAGCTAATAAAACATTAAAATTTTTGATGGAAGCTATGCAGAATAAATAAGGAGATCAGTTTACGATGGATAAAAGAATGATCTTAATGGTGTCTAGTCAAATGGATGCTAATAAAAAACCTGATAGGGATGAGAATTCTCTTGTTAGGATGCCGGCCACTGCAAGGAAAAACCTAAATTTAAGTACTGAACAAGTGGAAGTAACTGGAATTATAAAACAAGGAGTATTAAACATCCATCAAGCATTTTCTAAAGATGTAAAAATTGCCAAAGGCAAACTTTCTGAAAATGAACTGAAAAAAGTGGGGTTTGTTACTACTAGTATGTTTAAAAAACTAACAGGGGAGGATAAGGTACAGGTTAAAGATGTGTGGATTTCTAAAACCCCATTTACTACCTTAATTGGTGCCGATCCCGAATTCCTTCTGTTTGATAAAGAAGGTAATGTGGTGCATGCCAATAACATCCTTGGGAAGCCTGGTAAAATTGGTTCTGATGGGGCTATGATTGAGATAAGACCTGATCCATCACCTTGCCCTAAAACTCTCGTAAAAAACATGAGGAGTATTTTTAGTGATCGACATCTCACTGAGTCAATTAAAAATTTAAATTGGCAGGCGGCGATATACTATAAGAATAAAATGAGAGACTACCCTGTTGGCGGCCATATTCATTTAGGTAACCCGGTTGGAATAACTAAATTATCAGAAACAGAGAAATTTTTCTTGTTCGCTGTTATGAATAAAATAATGGATGAATTATTAGCATTACCTTTAATTAAATTGGATGGTACTAATCTCGGTAAATCCAGAAGGTCTGAATGCCAAATGGCTATGGATAATGTAGGATACGGATATTACGGTGAATGGCGCTCATGTGAAGGTAGATTAGAACATCGTACATTAAGTGGGTTATGGTTAATGCACCCGTTTGTAGCTGAATGCGTTCTTGGTACAGCTAAAGCTATATCTGAAGAGCTTTTTAGAAGGATTGAAGATAGCGACTATGCTAAAAGCAAATTTAGTCATCCTGGTATAGCGTTTGACGACCATAAGTTTCTATATAGGGGGGAATTCGATGATTGGGATAGTATAAATCTCGCAAAAGATATGGAATGTGTGAGTTCCTCTGCTTATATGGCGGGCATGTTAAATCAGTCAAAGGCACGTAGTATCACAAAACCCTTCCTGAAGAGATGGCACAGTAAAATGAGGAAACTTAGTACTTATAGTAAGTACTCCAAAGCTATTGATGGCCTGCACAGTATTCTGACTCTTCCAAAGACTTCAGTACACGCTGTTGGGTTTGACATCAAGAAAAACTGGTTAGAAGGTAGAAAATTTCCAGTGTGATATATGGTTACATCTATGAAGTATTTCTTGAAAAAAAAATTAAAAAAAATATTTAAATGGGGACTTGACATGAACAAAAAAGATGTTTATATTTATTATAGCGCAGCAACAGATATTACTGGGAAAAAATTACAGGCCGCTCTTGGAATTCAGGGTGGTAATAAAAAACCAGAAGGTAAGAAGTTGGTGATTGGATGGGGTGCAAAAACAAAAGACGTCACAAAATTTCCAAAGAGCGTCAAAGTTATAAATCATCCGAACGCAATTATGACAAACAGGGACAAATTTGAAGCTATGGGGGTTATGGCTACTGCCTTAAATGTGGAAGGCAGTACACATATTCCAAAGTATGTTACTACAGATAAAGTCAAGCAGGAGATATTTGACGGTAATATCTCCCTACCTCTTATTGGAAGAAAGAAGTTCCATCAAGGTGGAAAAGGCTTCTGGAGTTGTCCTACAATGGCCCAATTGGAGGATGCTATTACCGCTGGGGCTCATCACTTTATTCATATGCTACCCATCAAAGAAGAATACCGGCTACATGTCTTCGATGGCGTGGTAATTCACGCAGTAAAGAAAGTAAAACGATCGGATAAAGAATTTGAAAAGGCGTTCATTGATGATGAACTTGCAAGACAAAAAATATTGGTAGAGAAGAACAATGACCAATTTGATGAAGCAACTGCAATGTTAATGCTCAACCGCCAAGCAAAAAATGCCACAGAAGGTGGCGCTAATATGCTTTTGAGATCCAATAGACTAGGTTGGAAATTTGCTATTGTGAAAAAATATCCAAAAGGACTTGCAGATGTCGCAATAAAAGCTGTTAAAGCTCTCGGACTTGATTTTGGGGCGGTTGACTGTTGTTTAGACAATATCAATGTGCCTTACATATTTGAAGTAAACTCCGGTCCTGGATTGGAAGCCACTTCATTTGATAAATATGTTGAGGCATTTAAATTAGCTATTGATAATAAAAAGACATCAACTACAGTAACAGCCTCTTTTTCAGAAAAGAACACAATGAAAAAACAATTAGCAGAACTTCAAGAAATGGTTGATAAAAGTGAGGATTCTGATGAGCTTGCTAAAGTCAGGGAAATTGGTGCCAAGCTTATCTTCGGTGGGCAATAAAAATTTTAACTTGAGTATACCTAACCAGTGTTTAGCTTATCAGGTAGCCGCTTTATTGAATTATAATAATAGATTGACTGTAGTACATAGCTGGCAATCTATTATAACTAATTTAAACCAATATTTTATTGAGGTAACTGGTCAAATGATGATAGGATGTGTCGGTTTGCAAATTGGCACTAAAATGGATAAAATTCTACACCTAAGTGTCAATATATCAGCTCGTCACAAAGGTGTAGGATTTCGTTTATTAGTAACAGCAGTAAATAACTCGAATAAAGATACTATTTATATGACTATCAGAGAGGATAATTTTATAAGTATAGCACTGGCTGCGAAGCTAGGATTTAAAATTATTGCGTATAAACCAAAGTATAACTACAATGTTTTGACCTTATGTCTATTTAGGAGGAAAAATGTCACAGAAAGAGCCTACTAAAATCAAATATGCTGCTATTGAAGTGATCAGAAACGATGGAAAAACAGCAGACGATATTGAATGTGGGGCGGTGATGGGTATTTGTCGTAGAAAAGATGGCAAAGAGGACGTAATTCCGTTCCTTGCACTGGTGGTATCTACAAGTGCAATCCGTCTTTACAATTTAAATGAGTACAAGATAGTAACTTTTGATATATTGGATGATAGCACTAGATACATGACCGTATTCACTGATACGGAGGATGATCAATTGGCCGCCATCCAAATGGTGGATCAATTGGTAGAACAAATGGAAGGACTTGGGCGTTTGATGGCAAATGACACCCATAAAGAACTAATTGATGTAGAACAATATAAAGATATGCCTGATTCAGTATTGGAAGGGGACAACCTTTCTGATAATAAAAAAACGGGGGATCTTTCTACTTCTACTTCTACTTCTACCACCACAGAAACTTCAACCACAACATATGTTAAAAAGGAACCAACTGTTTTAGTTATAAAACGAAGAGGTAAACTTCCTTCATTAGACAGACTCAAAACAATGCGACAAAAAGTAATTATGTTGGCTAATGGTGTATTCACTATACCACCGTTACCAATTTTGGAATGTGATATTGAAAATGAAAAAAAATTGGCCAGCCTATCAAAAAAATAAATCATTTTACTATCTTTAATAATTTAAGGTTATGAGATCAATGAAACATTAATAATTAAATTTTATTCCGTAGTTAAGTATACTTGCATATAGGAAATTATATGGAACTAATAGGGCATAGTAATACAAAAAATAGGATAAAAATAGCGCTAGACTCTGCTAAACGTAGAAATACTGCCTTGCCTCATCTATTATTGTCAGGCGCCGCTGGTTGTGGAAAAACTACTACAGCTCAATGGTTATCCAACCAAGGAGAATATGAGTATTTACCTGCCTCGCCATTAGAATTAAAAACTAAAAAAAGTGTATATGATTTATTAGAGAAATTAAATATCCAGGGGTATAATCAAACAGGGGATCGTACTGGGGAGGTGAAACCCACTATTATATTCTTTGATGAAATACACCAACTACCTACAATAGGCCAAGAAATATTAGGGTTGGCAATGGAGAATTTTATACTTGAGGCTGATATTCCAAATAAGTTAATATGGTTGCCACATTTTACAATCATTGGTGCAACCACTGATGATGGTAAGTTAACTAAACCATTTAGAGATAGATTTAAGTTAAAATTCATTTTTG
The DNA here is from genome assembly GCA_964600565.1 of Candidatus Woesearchaeota archaeon. Classification (GTDB taxonomy): domain Archaea; phylum Nanobdellota; class Nanobdellia; order Pacearchaeales; family GW2011-AR1; genus CAZRJS01. The sequence goes on from CAZRJS010000009.1 coordinate 22,961, forward strand.
AACCTTATGAAGATAAGGACATGAGAAGTATTATTAGATTTCATGCACTTAAAAACAACTTGTTAATAACCAAAGAAGCCGTTGTAAGTCTCACAAAACGAAGTAGAGGTGTGCCAAGGATTATGGTAAATTATCTTGAAACTATACGAGACGTTATGCTGTCCCAAAATTCTAAAATTATTACTACTGGATTGGTTGAAATGACTTTTGATTCCATTGGTGTAGATTCAACAGGATTAACTAAAGTAGAACTAAAGATATTAAAATCTCTGTTTGAATCAGGAATACCAATAGGTTTGGATAACCTATCAATAATATCTAATGAGTCTCAAAAAACTATAGTACAAACTTTGGAACCATTCTTAATTAGAAGAGGGCTTCTAATTAGAACCGGTAAAGGTAGAACGATAACCAAAAAGGGCGTCAAATACCTTGAAGATAATTATCATATTGAAAGTAAAACAACCGGTAAAATTTTAATTGCCACCTCACATGTAAGAGATTAGGAGTAATATGGGGGATAATTATAAGTACAATGTTATAAGCATTAAAACCTCAAAAGAGGTAGATTCCCATAAACAACTGCTTGGTAATAGCCTTAAAGATGCGGAGGAATTGTTAGCCGAATTTAGTAATTATATTAACAAGACAGCAGGAATCTATGCTGCTTATACCAACATCGATAAAGGTGAGTTTTTTGGTGAGGCTGTTATAGCTCTGGGAAAGGCCAAATCAGAGTTTGATCTTACTAAAGGCGGATATTTCATACCATTTGCCAAGTTCTTAATATTGGATGCTATGAATGAGTGTGTTAAATCTAATAGAATTTTAGTACATATACCTTCTTATATAGACAAATCTCATAACATAATAAACAGAATCAAAGAGTCTATATTTAAATACACTGACGATTTTGATACTGTTTTAATTGATCCAGCTTTTAGAAAAAGTATATTACCTAAAAAAATAAATGATAGTGTCTATTATGATATAGTTCTATTGAAACGCGCTGCAAAGAGGGCTTCGATTACCTTTAAACAACTAGTAAATAGGGCGCTAGTACTCCCTACAATAGTTATTACAGAAGATAATTGTGAATCAATTGAGGGGGATACAAGTCAAGATGCTATTATTGCTAAAATGGTAGTAAATAAAATAAAACTATTATTGGATGACGATGAGTTGACAATTGCTGAATTAATTATGGAGGATAAGACTAAGGAAGAAATGGGTACTATATTAAAACATACCAATCTTTGGATTAACAATAGAATTAAAGCCATCCGTAGAAAGGTAAAAATGATGATAATAAGGGAGGAGGGAGGAAAAAAATAATGAAAACATTAGAGGCACTTCGTAGATTAGAGAAAGACACCAGTGCAGAATTTGGGACAGAGGTGTATATTGTTGGTGGATATGTTCGTGATTTTCTTAGAAGGAAAAAGAATAAGGATGTAGATGTAGTAGTACGCAATATAACCTTAGACAATGTACAAAAATATTTAAGTAAGTTTGGTAAAACTAAGAAATTAACTATCCACAATGTTATTGGTACAGAGCCTGTGACATTTGTAACTTTTAAAGCTAATGGCGATACATTGGATGCTGAAATTGCTCTCGTAAAAGGATTGGGTAAGTGGAAGAATAAAGTTGATGCTCCACTGAAACACGACAGTGGTCAACGTGACTTTACCATAAATTCTATGTATCTACCTATCAACAATTTAACTTCTAAAGGAGTTATAGATTATTGGGGAGGTAAAAATGATATTACAGCGAAGCAGATACTGACCATTGGCTCCGCAAAAGAGAAATTTCAAAAATCTCCAATTAGAATACTTAGGGCATTTTCTATGGCAGCCAGGACGAAATACACAATTTCAAATCATGTTAAGTTTGCCATAAGTGAATGTAGCCCGCTCCTATCTACTGTTTCACATGAGGCAATAAGGGCAGAGCTTGAAGAGATTCTACTGTGTCATAAGCCATCAATCTATTTTAGAAGTATGCGGAAATTAGGGGTATTAAAGGTAATTTTACCAGAATTAGCACGTTGTTACTCCTGTAAACAAGACAAACGGTATCATAAATATAATGTATTTGATCATCTAGTGTACTCATGTGATTACACAGAGCCGGATTTGGTACTACGTTTAGCAGCGATACTTCATGATATTGGAAAACCTGCCGTTCAAAAAAATTTAGATGGTAGGGTTACATTCCATAAACACGAGGTGGTCGGTGCAAAAGAAGCAGAAATAATACTACGTCGGTTAAGATTTGATAATAAAACTATTGCACAAGTCATTCATTTAGTAAGAATGCATATGTATCATTATACACGTAAGTATACTGATGCTGGGGTTAGACGTTTTATTGTTAATGCAGGTGTTACTAAAGAAGATATTAAAGATATTGGAAACTTTCCGCTGTTTAAAATAAGGAAAGCAGAGCGACTAGGGAACGGCTTCAAGAAACAGGAAGTAACCCAAAGGCAATTGGATTTTGAAGAACGTATTGTTAAGGTTTTTAAAGAAAGTTCTGGGTTTACAATAAGTGATCTAATGATAAACGGTGCCGGAATTAAACAGGTTTTTGGTTTAAAAGCCTCTCCTATTATTGGACAAATTTTAAATCATTTATTGGAAATTATTACGGAGGATCCAAAAGCTAATGAAAAACGGATTTTATACCACTGTGTTTTAAATTATCTACTAGATGAAAAGGTGAAGAATGAAGAAGATCGGCAAACACCATTTAACATAAAATGAATAATGGATTTTTACAATCCTTTATATATACAGTATACCTTATTAGTGTGTGATTACCTATAAGTACTTCCATTTGGAAAGGAACTTGTTAATTCAGAGCTAAGTATTAAAGCATATACCAGGACTTGATGCTTTTTAGTGGTGTAGTACATGGACTATTCAAAAAAGATTATGGGGGTTTTCTGTTGTTAAATCCTCCACGAACTGCAAAAATTCAACTTGAATAGTAATCTCGTTTGTTTTTCTACCATATAACTGCTAAAAGAATAAAGGTTCAAATCCTTTATAATATTAAAAAGGTATATTGTACAATCAGGGAGGGCCATTGATAGTGGGATAAACGGTTGAATCCCGTACCTCCCGTAAGATGCTTATAGTTATATTATTAATACTGACGTAGTTAGTTTAAACAACTATTCAAAACACAAAGTAGGTTAATCATACTGAAACGCAAAGTAGAAGAACGTTAATAATAACCACAAAAGCATTAATTTTACGATTAGATCTTGAGATTCGAGTGGGGAAGTGGGTGGGCATAGCTAATAAGCATTAAATAAAATTATTTTTATTCGTAAAAAGACCGAAGTTGATGGATTATCATAATCATACTATTTCATTCCATTTACGGCTCCTTGTCTTTTTACACAAGGGACAACTAGAATAGAGACCGAAGCACCTGGTTCATCCTTTTAAGATAATCACCAAGAGCATAATCTTGTCTCTGCTCATAAGAGCAACATCGCAAAAAACCGAAATTTAATGGATTATCACTCTAAATGATCCTCAGGGTATAACCCTGACTATTTCCATCAATGATACCTTGTTTTTTGCAAACAATTCATACAAACTCATTTTATACCATAAAAATGAACCTCCTTAAATTATATGAGTGAGGCAGGGGGTAGTAAGGCCCCTTTATTTCACATAAGTGGGACTCACAGCTAATTAACTTACTGTCAATCTAGGATTTTGCTGTATCCTATAATGAGTCCCTCAAACTTTATCAAAACAAGAGAGGTAGTATGGACGAATTTTATTTTGATTTTGTCGAAAAAGACGATCATTTTGATGCTGATTCTATGGCAAACGATAGTTTACCTTCTAAAAATTTTAATTTCGAACAAAAATTTGAAGAAGAGTATGAAGAAGGGTACAATAATGGAATAGATCAAATTCCTATACCTATAATAGAAACTGGGATTGAAGATGGAATCTCCATTAATAAAGCAATAGCAGTAATGGGAGCTATTACAGGAAAAGAGACTCCGCTACAGGCAGAAATTATGGAGGAAGTTACAAAATACATTTCTTTAACAGACGCACGTGAACTTAATAAATTTTTGAAAAAGCCTTTAAAGCCATTCGAACAATTTGTACAAGATGTGATGTCAGGTAAGAAAAATGTCAGAGACCCTCTTATTTAATTGGAGTATTTATGAACTTATGTATCATTGGAAGACAAAAGTCAAAAGCTGTCACAAGAATAGTTAATTCCACTTCTTTAAGCAGATACACTAAAGACTGTGCTGCTGTTATTAATTATGGTCTTGCTGGTATTAAGCTTAATACTTTTATAGAGGGTCACCCCTCATTTGATAACAAACCTACAGTAAATAGATTCATAGGTTGTAATAAATACAGGGCTGTTAAAGAAGCCGAAACAGCTAATATCCTTGTCCCAAAAACTTCATTGTCATTGAGTAGGACTGATAGTAAAACTAATTTCCTTACAAAGAAATTTCATTCTCAGGGGGGCATTGGTATTAATCATGCTACTACTAAGACTAAACTCAATGGTAAATATTATCAAGAGTTTATAGCTAATAGACGGTATGAGCTCAGAGTGCATGGGTTCCTATGGTTGGACATGAAAAACTGGTTGATTCAAAAACGGTTTGGTATAGTTGGTGAGATCGCATGGAATTATCATAACGGTGGTAGATTTCAATCAATCAGGACCCCAAACGTGTATAAAATCTTTAATAGAGCTAAAGAGATTACCATTGAAATATTAAAGATGAGAAGTATGGCTTTCGGGGCAGCAGATTTTATTCTCTCTAATTCTGGCAAGCTGTACTTTATAGAAATTAACTCTGCTCCCGGTTTTACTAAACTTAGTGAGAGTACATATATCAAAGCATTTAGTACATTGGCTAACAAATCTAATAAAGACATCCGAAAATATTGTAGATGACTAAGGAGAAATATTATTGAAAGAAGAATTTACCCAACTTATATTAAACAATAGTTTAGTTATTAAATCCTCCAGAATGGATAATACTTATGTAACTGGATTCGGTATGTCTTTCGTAACAGGCGATAATCGAAAAGTATCCGCATCTGTATCATGCAGAGATTATATGCATGACGCCATTCGTACAAAAATTAACAGTAATAAAAGACTCAGTGTAGATGGGCATTCTTACTATCCTGAGTCTGGGGATCCGGACATTTGTATGGACAGGCTTAGGTTATTGATAAATTTTAAACTAAATAATCTTGAAAAATTCAAAATGGGTCTAAAAGCCATAAATGATATGGAAATCTATGCAGATAACATAGAAAAAACAGTATGTGAAATAGTTAAACTTGAAGGTAAAACTGATGATACTATTACATATATTTTACTCAAAGGCTCCAAAGAATATATGGATATACCTCATCTATTATCATTGATTACATTAACACTTAGGTTTTTTACCTTAAATCCAAAAATGAATTATAAAACACTTGGTGATTTACCTAAAGTGTATAAAAATATTTGTGAGGCGCATACCATTAGAAAAGATAAACAGTTAATGATGCACTGCCACCCATGGATGCATCATATATTAAAAAATAGGGCAGAGCTCTTCGCGAAAAAGACACCAAAGGAATTATATCCTACTTCAATTTTATATAGTTTTCATGGAAAAGGTGGAATAGTGGAACTATGTCAAGCAAACTCCCCCAATGAAGACGTAAATATACGAGTGAAAGAATTACAAAAGAGATATAAAAAAGAGTCATAAAAAAACTTTTATATATATATACGTGTAAACTTTAACCCTACTAAAAGTTAATTTTACACAATACAACGCTCTAATTACCATAGATACTAAAAGTATTATAGTTACTATATAGAAAATCATCTATTGTAATTGGTTTAAAGCGGGTGATGCCATTCGCAGAATGAGCTCATTCGTTTATCTTATAGATTTAATAGCGATGGTTAAGATGACTTAAATTTATTAGCCTTTTTATTAATTACACGTTTTAGGTAAATACAGCCTCAAACAACTCTTCTGACATAGAGTATAACTTGTCTGAAGGGCTACTTAGAATTAAGTAATGGACAATTATGGCCAATTAATGATATAAGACAGGTCGCGTGGGTGTGTGGGTGGGAAACTCTTTTTGTAATATCGGCCTTTCGAGGCATAAGACAGTAATCCTTCTATATTGATAGGGTCAGAGTCTAATCACTGGATTCTAGCTATACTTTTTTTAATTTTAAATAAAAATGTGTAACAAAAGTCAAATAAAGAATACTCCAGGAAGAGTATTAAAATTGCAGTATGCAGGGTGATAGCCA
>CAZRJS010000010.1:0-19866 GCA_964600565.1 Candidatus Woesearchaeota archaeon
CCAGGAATATTTTAGGATTTACAATCCCAAGTATGCCCCGACTGGGATTCGAACCCAGGTCACCACCGTTCTCCAAAAAAGAGCAGGTTGTATTAAGATACACAGACTTTACTCTCTCTTCGAGAGAAAATCACCTCTCCTTTTCCGTACATCAGTTAAAAACATAACCTACGAAATTGAGAGGGTGGTATACTTGGCCTCTGTACTATCGGGGCTTGAATTAAAAATAATAAAAAAACTAATTTTAAAAACTTATCTAACAAATTTCAACAAACACAAATAATTATTAAATCCAATTATCTCAAGGATTTTTTATTATCATTTCTTTTTTATAATTTTTTGATAAATTATAAAGGAATATCTGATTTTAATAAGTCTTAATATTACTTTAATTTAATATTTTTATTTTATAATCTTAATTTTCAATATATCTCTATAACTAATATTCTAATTTAACTGGCTTGAATAATCTTCTTCCAAAATCTGCTTTTTATATTTTTCTCTATGTATAAAAAGAAATCTAATTACCCTATTGAAATTTATATTAATAACAAATTTTTTATTAATTAACTTTCTTTTATACCCCAAGTAATTTTTCTGAGATAAATATTTTATTAATTGTTTCGCCAAAGCAATTTAACAGAACCCTTATAAATAATAAAAATTTATTTCATTTATGAATAAAGAGGCAAAGATAATTTTTACTGATTTAGACAATACACTCTTAGATAAAAATTATAGTTTTGAAAAAGCAAAAGAAGGGTTGAAAAAAATAAAAAGTAAAAATATCCCTTTAATAATCTGCACAAGTAAAACAAGAGCAGAAATTGAATTTTACCGGAAAAAACTAAAGAACAAACATCCTTTTATTTCTGAAAACGGGGGGGCAATATTTATTCCTAAAAAATATTTCAAACAAAAATTTAAATACACTAAAAAAATAAAAGATTATTATGTCATAGAACTAGGACAATCCTATGAAAGATTAATAAAAAATATAAAAAATATAAAATCAAAAACAAAGACAAAAATAATTTCTTTTAATGAACTTTCTATAGATGATTTAATGAATGATTCTGGTTTAAATAAAAAACAAGCAAAACTTTCAAAGAAAAGAGAGTATGATGAACCATTTAAACTTCTAGGAAGCAAAAAACAAAAAAAAGAAACATTGAGTTTAATAAAAAAATCTGGATTAAACTATACAAAAGGCGGGAGATATTATCATATTTTAGGGAATAATAACAAAGGGAAAGCAGTAAAAATTCTTAAAAGAATTTACGAAAAAGAAACAAATAAAAAAATAAAAACAATTTCTCTTGGCGATAGTTTAAATGACTTTCAAATGCTTAAAGCAACAGATAAAGCATTTTTAATGCAAAAACCAGATAAAACATTTGCAAAAATTAAAAATATAAAACATATTCAAGGAATTGGTCCTCAAGGATGGAACAATACAATTCAAGATTTATTATGGGAATTCAATAAAGAAAAAGCAGAACAAATTTATCAAGAAAGTTTAAAAATAATAAAAAAATTGCAATTAAAAAATGGAGCTATTCTTGCCTCATATCCTAAAGGACGCTACCCTTATATTTATCCAAGAGACCATGCAATTTGCACACTTGCTTTAATTGATTCAGGATTTTTTACAAAAGCAAAAAAAGCTCTTGAATTTTCAATGGAAATTCAAAATTCAAATGGGAGTTATCCTCAAAGAGCAAGCAAAGAAGGAAAAGACAGAAGTTACAAACCAATACAACTAGATAATACAGCATTAATACTATATGCATTTGCACTTTATGTAAAATCAACAAATGATAAAAAATTTCTAAAAAGATATAATAAAAAAATAAAAAAATCAGTGGATTATATCCAATCACAATTAAATAGAAAATATTTATTTTTTACACCAAATAGCATACATGAATTTCCTCCTTATGAAGAAGGTTTAGAAATTTGGGCAAATGCAACGTGTTATGCAGCACTAAAAGAACTTGAAGAAATAGGAATAAAAAATAAAATTAATTTGAAAAAGTTGAAAACCTCAATAATAAAACATTTCTGGAATGGAGAATATTTTATCAAAAACATAAGATTAAAAGAATCAAGTTCTATTGCAAAGGAAATTGATCCTTCTGCATATTCTTTAGCAGAATTTGGAATTTTAAAAGATCATAATGAAAAAATTGAAAAAACAGTTAAAGAAATTGAAAAAAAACTTTGGCATAAAAAACTTGGAGGAATTTGTCGTTATGAAAAACATATTGGAAGAAATAATGGGGGGTATGGACCCTGGCCTCATTTCACATTAATGATATGCAGACATTTTATTAGAATAGGAAATAGAAAAAAAGCTGAAGAATATCTTACATGGATTTTAAAAATCGCTGAAAACAATAAATTACCTGAACATATTGCAACAAAAAAAGATTTTGAAAAATGGGTAAAAGATTATAGAAAAGCAGGAATACTCAGGAAAGACAGAGAAATTATGATTGATAATATAAGAAAAACAGAACATTACAAAAAAGGGATAGCTTATTCTGTATTACCTCTTGCATGGCCACATGCAGAATTTATCAGAACCTGGTTATTATTTAAAGAAAAATTCGTAAGATAAAACATTATTAGAACAGTAAAATAATTATTTTAACATTTTTTTTAATTGAGGATATTTCTCCTCAAAAATTTGTTTCTTTGATTTATATAAAATCCCTAAAGGAATTTTTCCTTTATTAGAATTATAATCCCATTCTTCAACTAATTTCTGGGCTTTTTTATAATCAGTATTATCCTTAACTTTATACATTAGTTTATCAAGATTATTCATTTCAGGATTAAAAATTAAACATTTCTGTATCATTTCAACATAAGAAAATCCTTTATGCTCTATTGCTTTTCTCAAAATTAAAGAAGTATGCTTTATATCTAAAGGATTACATCTTGCAATAAAACTCCCTCCACAAGCCAGGGCAATTTTAACCGGATTTAACGGTTCATGAATCTCTCCAAAAGGCTCTGCTTTGGTTTTAAATCCTTTTTGTGATGTTGCAGTTGCCTGTCCTGTAGTTAGGGAAAAACTCTGATTATCATGAACAATCATTGTCATATCTGCATTATATCTAAAAGCATGAATAAAATGACTAATTCCCTCAGAATAAGTATCACCATCACCCCCAAAACCAAGAACTTTTAGATTGGGATTTCCAATTTTAATCCCTAAAGCAGTTGGCAAAACTCTTCCATGTAATCCATAAAAACCACTTAAATTAAGGTAATCAAAAATTTTGGCATGACAACCTATTCCAGTAACAAAAGCAAAATCCTTTTTATTATATTTTTTTTCTTTAATTAAATCTGCAATAGTATTTTTAACAGATTCTAAAATAGAAAAATTCAAACATCCAGGACACCAGGTTATTTCTTGTTTTGTTGATAATTGATTTTTTATTTTTTCCTTTTTCATCTCAACCTCCTCTTAATTTCATTTTTAAGTTCATCTGAAGCAAATGGCCTTGTATCATACTTCAAAATTCTATTTTTTTCAAGAATTTTAATCCCAGTTTTTTCCCTAATTAATCTTCCTAATTGTCCTGTTGAATTATATTCTACTAAAATAATATTTTCAACTTTTTCAAGCTCTTTTTTAATTTTATCTGACATAGGTTTAAGATATAAAATCTGCAAAAATTTACAATCTAAATTATCAATAGTATCTAAAATAACCCCCTTAGTTGAACCCCAACCCATAACAAGATTTTTACTGTTTTTTTTACCATAAATTTTAAACATATTAAATTTGCTACAAGCTTTTTTTAATTCATTATATTTCCTCAATCTATTTTCATAACCTTTAACAACTAATTCAGCATCTTCTATTGTATTACCAAATTTATCATGTTCATAACTTGAAACTTTAACAAAACCTTCAGAAGGAATTTTTCTATTTTTAACAATTTTTAAAATTCCTCTCTTAACAGATTCTGAAAAAGAAAACTGCGATTCTGCTACATTTTTATCTGAAAGAATAATTGAAAGAACATTTAATTTACTTGATAAATATAATGCCTGATTTGTTAATTGAAATGAATCCAAAGAATCTCCAGGCGCAACAATAACTCTTGGAAATTCGCCATGTCCTGCTCTTAAAGCAACATTCAAATCTGCCTGTGAATTATAAGTAGGCACTCCTGTTGCAGGACCTGCACGTGAAGCAAGATAAACTGTTAAAGGAATTTCTAACATTCCCTGTAAACTTAAACCTTCAGACATTAAATCAAAACCCCCTCCAGAAGTTCCAACCATAACATTTGCCCCAGCAAAACTTGCACCTAAAGCAGAATTAATTACAGCAATTTCATTTTCTGCCTGAAAAACCATTAAATTATTTTGCTTATTATTTTGCATTGCAGCCAATCTATGCATAACAGGTGTAGCAGGAGTCATAGGATAAGCAATATAACGATTAAGCCCTGAACTAACAGCCCCCTCTGCAACTCCTTCACTTCCACTCATTAAATAAATCTTATTTTTAATTCTCTTAAAATTAAATAAATTCTTCTGTGAATCGAATCCACTTTGACTTGCAATAACACACTCTTTATTTTTAAATTTCTTTTTTATCCTACTTATAAAAACTTCCTTATCAATTCCTAAAATCTTTATCAAACTCCCTAAAGAAGCAAGATTCATATTTCTTTTAAAATTCTCAAATTTTCTCGCATTAATTACAATTCCTTTTTTATCAAGAAAATTTTTATGCAAATCAATTGTTTTTTTATCCATCGCAAGAATTATATCTAATTTAGATTCATAACTTGCAATGGGTTTTTCTGAAATAGAAATAATATTAAAATTATGCCCTCCCCTAATCAAACTCTGATAATCTTTATAATTAAAAACATAATACCCATAATTAACTAAAATATCTGAGACAATTTCTGCAATAGTATTTGCCCCTTGTCCAGCTTCACCCCCTATAAGAATATTTAACCTCATTTTATAATTAAAAAAAAAGAATTTATTATTTAAATGTTTTGCAATATCACTCAATACTAATTGCATTAACAGGGCAATTTTTTTCAGCTTTTTTTTCACAAGTAATCTTATCTATATTTGCTTTTTTAGCATGAGACTTTCCATTTTTAATTTCAAAACTTTCTGGACAGATATTTGCACAAACACCACAACCTATGCATTTCTTTTTATCTATTTTTATCTTTGGCATAAATAACAAAAGTTTTACCATTTAAAAAAATTTCTAAAAAAATTATAAACACAAATTAATACAAAGTTAAAAAAAAGTAGTAGGTTAATTCAAATCATCTAAACCACAATAAATATCTTTCCGAATTCCATCAACTTTTTTTGCACATCTCTTTATAATTAATATAAATTCCATAACTCCCCCAATTTAAAAAAAAACAATCTAGAGAATATAGATGAATTATCTCATAACCTATCCAAAAACTAAATTCACAAGTATATCAATCTTATAAAATTAGTTAACAAAAATATCTGAAAAATCCCTAAATTAATCTCATAAATCTCAATTACTCCAGGTCATTATCCTCATCAACCCTAATCAAATCAACAACATAATCTCCTTTTTCTATTTTTACAACTTTAACACCTTGTGTAGCACGCCCCATAATTCTAATATTTTTGAAAGAAGTTCTTATAACAATTCCTTTTGCAGTAGAAATAATTATATTGTCATTCTCATTAATAGCAACTGTCTTAACAACATCACCAGTTTTTTCAGTAATTTTAAGATTAATAACTCCTTTTCCAGCTCTTGCAGTTTTTCTATAATCTTCAATAGCAGTTCTCTTTCCAAAACCATTTCGTGTAATAGTCATAATAGCAGCTGTATCAAGAATTTCTAAACTAACCACCTCATCATCTTTAGAAAGTTTTATTCCAGTAACACCATAACTTGCTCTCCCCATAGACCTTATAGCATTACTATTAAATCTAATTGCTTTTCCTTTTTTAGTAACAAGTAAAACCTCTTGATTTTCTTTGATAATTTTTACCCCAATTAAAAAATCAGAATCATCATCAGGCATATTAATTGCTTTAACACCAGAAACACGAGGTTTTGAAAAATTTGTCAAAGAAATTCTCTTAACAACCCCTTTTTTAGTTGTCATAAATAAATAATTATCAAAATTTTTAATTGACATCACATTTGTAACACTCTCATTTTTCAAACTCAATAAATTAACAATTGCCTTTCCTTTACTATATCTTTCAACAGAAGGAATATCATAAGCTTTTAACCATAAAACTCTTCCTCTTGTAGTAAAAAACATTAAATAATCATGAGTTGAACAAGTTAATATTTTTTTAACGAAATCCCCTGTAGCTAAACCACTCCCAATAATTCCTTTTCCCCCTCTTTTTTGCTCCCGATATGTTTTAACATCCATTCTCTTACAATAACCTTTATCAGTAATAGTAACAATAACTTCACTTTTCTGAACTAAATCCGTTTCAGAAATCTCAGAAATTCTTTTAACAACATTTGTTTTTCTAACATCACCATATTTAGTTTTAAGCTCTTTAACTTCTTTAACAATAATTTTTAAAATTTCTTTTATATTCGAAAGAATCTTTTCATATTCAGTGATTCTCTCATCTAATTCTTCAGATTCTTTATCTAACCTATCTCTTTCCAAAGAAGTTAATTGCTGAAGCTTAGTTTCTAAAATAGCCTGGGTTTGTTTTTTACTTAATTTAAATTTATTCATAAGTAAATCGAAAGCATCGGTAACTTTTTTAGATTTTCTAATTAGAGAAATAACTTCATCAAGATTTTTTAAAGCAATTAAAAGCCCCTCAACAATTTCTTTTCTATCTTTTGCTTTTTTCAATTCATATTCTATTCTATTTGTTATAATTTTTTTTCTGTATTCAACATATTCTCTCATTATATCTTTAAGATTCAAAATTTTTGGTTGTCCTGAAACAAGTGCAAGAAAATTTGCATTAAAACTACCTTGTAACCTAGTATATTTATAAAGAGAATTCAAGACAAATTTTGAATTTACTCCTTTTCCTAATTCAAGAACAATTCTTATTTTTCCTTTAGAACTTTCATCACGTAAATCAGAAACATCTTTAATTTTTTTAGTCTGAACTAAATCAGCAATTTGTGTAACTAAGGAAGATTTATTCACCATATAAGGAATTTCAGTAATAATAATTGCTTCTCTCTTCTTTAGAATCTCTGTTATTGTTCTTCCTCTTAAATTTAATCTCCCATGTCCAGTTTTATATAATTCAATCATCTCTCCTTGAACAATTCCTCCAGTAGGAAAATCAGGACCTTTAACATAATCACAAAGCTCTTCTATAGTAATATCAGAATTTTCTATATAAGCAATAATTGCATCACAAATTTCTTTTAAATTATGTGGAGGGATATTAGTTGCCATTCCCACAGCAATTCCAGTAGCACCATTTAATATTAAAGCAGGAAGTTTTCCAGGAAGCAATTCAGGTTCTTTTAAGGAATTATCAAAATTAGAAACAAATTTAACTGTTTCTTTATTCATGTCTTGCAACACCTCTTGTGTAATTGGCATTAGTTTAGCTTCAGTATACCTATAAGCAGCTGGTGGATCTCCATCAACAGAATTATGAACAAATATCCCTGAAGCAAGAGAAAAATTATGAGTTTTATCTATAGTTAGATCATAAACATCCACAAATTCATTTAATAACTCGGTTTTAACAACTTTATGATTACCATTTATTTCACACAACAACAAATTGGGATTCTTATCATAATATTTGCTTATTCCCAAATCCCAACTAGTAAAACTTTTAATCTCAAATATATTTTTTCTAATCTTTTCATAATTTTCTTTATTTATAATAAAATCCTTTTCTTTAAGGTAAGAACATATCCTTAGAAATTTTTTCTTTCCAGTTAAATTAGTTTCTCTTTTTTTATTACTTGTTATAATTTTTTTATTGAATAATGCTTTATATTTTGGAATTGCCCACAACCTTTTCATTGTAATTGAAGCAGTTCTTCTAATCTCTTCTATTCTTTCTGGATGTTCTTTAAGATATCTCTTATTAATTTCACTTAATGTTATAATCATTTTCTCCCTATAATTTTTCTTCTTCCAATTTTTCAAATTTCTCTTAGTCATTCTTTTAGAATAATCCTGTCGGTTCTTTTCTTTACTCCAAAAATTTCTCCTTCCTTCTACTAATTTCTTCCTATATTCAGAATCAGTTTTATGTTTCATAGAAGTAAAATTATAATGAGTCTGCCAGTGCTCTTTCCAATGCATTCTCCTAATATTATCTGGATTATTATTCAGTTTATTAAAATCAACATGATGCCTTATCCTTCCAATAGACTTTGCATATACTCCTCCTTCTAAATTCCAATTATCCGAAAGATAATGCGCAAATTTCCATTCTTTTGTTTGAGGTTGAAAAATCATCTCATACCCAATTGCTTTTGAATCATCCTTCTTAGTAGAAAGTCTAGAATAAATAGGCATTAAAGAATCACCAAATTCTAAATCTTTTGCCTGTTTATAATCCCCATTTTTAAGCATAAAATTATGATTTAAAGTGCACTTAATTTCTTCCCCATTATCTAAAATAACTTTCATAATTTCTGTATTTTTCTTAGTTCTCCTTGGATTTTTTATTTCAGCAATTTTTATTATATTATTTTCATCAACAGTGAATGTAAAATTTCTTTTTCCTTGTTTATGTTCTTCTATTAAATCTAAAAAAGTTAAATCCCTATTATCTGCAAGTTTAATTTTCGTATCAGCTGTAAAACAACCAAAATTACCCTGTCCAAAAACAAGAGGATATCTTAAAGAAAAATCTTGGGCCATTCTAACCATAGCTTCATAAACTGCAGCATCACCATGAGGATGATACTTACCAATAACATCACCAACAATCCTCGCAGATTTTTTAGTTGAAGTTCCTGCTTTTAATCCCATTAATTGCATAGAATATAAAATTCTTCTTTGGACAGGCTTTAAACCATCTTCAATTGAAGGAAGAGCTCTTGAAACAATAACACTCATAGCATAATCAAGATAAGCTTTGCTCATTTCAGAAGAGATTTCAGTATTTATTACATTTTCTATATTTTCTTCAATTTTTCCAGTTTCTTCAGATACCATTAATTAACCTCCTCTCCTTTTTCATCTAAATATTTCATTAATTCATTTTCAGTAAATTCTTTTTCAATAATATCTATTCCTTTCCATCCACAATTCTTACACTTCCATTCCCCTTTCCCCTTCTCTCCTTCTAAACCAAGAACAACCTCTACATCTTTACTCTCGCATTTAGGACAAACTCTTATTTTAAAGGTCTTTTCTTTTTTGTTAGGAAGATTATTTTTTCCTTTAATTTTTTTATTCTCTATATATTCTTTTTCAGAACTATAGCCTTCAATTATCCATTCAGGTGTTTTTAATTTAGACTTTTTTGCCATTTTTCCTCCTTTAAATTCCAGATATAAATTTGTTTTTCCTCTGGACAATTATATTTTGAACAAGTTCTTATTGCATTTGTAAAAGTTCTTCCACTCCAACATCTATGATTATCCTGAAGGAAAAAACCAGGACGACAATCTAATTTATTTCTTTCTAAACAATCACAATTATTTTCCAATTTATTTCCATCAATATTCTCTTTTAAATCATTTACAACATTTCCAGTTAAATTAAATTGCCCTATAAACAATAAAATTCCTAATAAAACTAATCCGAAAAAAATCAAAATTAAAACAAAAAACTTATTATCAAATTTTAAAATTTTCAAGAAAATTTCTCTAATAAATTTATTAATTTTTTTCATCTGATTTATATTCCTCAATATTTATATTTTGATTATCATATTCTTCCATTTTTCCAATTATTTCAGAAGAAGCTCTTATTTTAGCTCCAAGACCCTGAACCATTTTAATCCCAATTTCATTACATGCAGATGTTTCAGGAACTTCTTCAAAATATCTATCTCCCCCTTGTGCAAAAATATCTGGTTTTAATAATTTAAGAGTTTCACAAACAGAATTATCCTTATCAATAGATAAAACAACTTTATCCACAAATCCAATAGCCTCAATAAGATGAACTCTATCTTCTTGTTTCATAAAAGGTTCTTTTCCATTTCTCTTTAATTTTACTTGTTCATCATTATTAACAATTACAACTAAAAAATCCCCTAAAGATTTTGCTCTTCCAAAAAGCTCAAGATGCCCTATATGCAAAGGGTCAAAATAACCACTAACAGCTACAATAAGTGGTTTTAGACTTTCTGTTTTTTCTTTCATTTTAAATTTTTTAATTAAATTAATTTCTTAATTGTGCTTCTTTTTCATAAACTTTATTCTCAACTAACTCGCAAATAATATGGTAAGCCAACATATGGGCCTCTTGTATTCTTGGAGTATTATTTGAATGAACTATCAAACTTAAATCAGAAAGATCTTTTTTATAAATTTCCCCCCCATTATTACCTAATAATGCTAAATTAGAAGTTCCAATATCCTTTCCTTTTTCAAGTCCTCGAATAACATTCTTAGAATTACCTGAAGTGGATATCCCAAGTAAAATATCTCCTGATTTAGCTAATGCACTTATCTGTCTTTCAAAAATAGAATCAAAACCATAATCATTTCCTAAAGAAGTTAAAACTGAAGTATCTGTATTCAAAGCAATAGCTGGCAAAGCACTTCTTTCTTTTTTAAACTTACCAACAAATTCTCCTGCAATATGCTGGGCATCTGCAGCACTTCCTCCATTTCCAAAAATAAGTAATTTTTTTCCATTTAAAAAAATTCCTTGATAAATTTCATTAGTCATAAAAAGAAATTTGTCTCTTTGAAAATAAAAATCCTTCACTAAATCCAGATGTTCTTCAATAGGTTTACTAAAAAAACTCATTTTTAAATATCTAAATTAGCCTCCTTTGCATTTTCTTGAATAAATTCTTTTCTTGCCTGAACATCATCTCCCATTAACATTGAAAATGTTTCATCAGCTTTAATAACATCCTCAACATAAATTTTTTTGATTTTCCTTGTTTTAGGATTCATAGTTGTTTCCCATAATTGATTAAGAGACATTTCTCCTAAACCTTTAAATCTTGTTACACTAGCAGTTGAACCAAATTTATCTATAATTTTATTTAATTCTTTTTCTGAATAAACATAATAATCTTTCTTTTTTCTAATCCTATACAAAGGTGGCACAGCTGCATAAATTTTCTCTTGTTTAACTAATTCTGGCATAAATCTAAAAAAGAAAGTGAGCAAAAGAGTCTTTATATGATCTCCATCAACATCTGCATCAGTCATAATTATAACTTTGTGATATCTTAATTTATCCATATTAAACTGTTCTTTAATATTTGTTCCAATTGCAGTAATAATATTTGTTATCTCTTCATTTGCTAATGCCCTTGATGAACTTGCTTTTTCAATATTCAAAATTTTTCCTTTTAAAGCAAGTATAGCCTGAAAATTTTTATCCCTTGCATTTTTTGCACTATTATGAACAAAAACCCCTGAAGCTAAAG
This sequence comes from Candidatus Woesearchaeota archaeon, assembly GCA_964600565.1. Taxonomy (GTDB): domain Archaea; phylum Nanobdellota; class Nanobdellia; order Pacearchaeales; family GW2011-AR1; genus CAZRJS01. The sequence continues at coordinate 11,581 of CAZRJS010000010.1, forward strand.
CAAAATTATGGGTTTTAAAAACTTCTAAATCATAAACATCTATTTTTTTATTTAATCTCTCAATTTTTTTTATTTTATGATTATAATTCCTAACAGCCTCTAACATATTTCCATAATCATCTTTAAAAAACCTTAAGCAAAAATTATCCAAACTTAAGATATTTTTATCATTATTTTTTCTTCTTATTCCATCAAATTCATTTAAATCACCATATTTTTCAAAAATTTTCCTCATTAACTCAATAGTTTTTTTAAAATAAGTCTCATCATAAGCAACTCGTCTTTTTTCTCTAAATTCTGGAGTCCACTGTTCTTTAGTTTTTTGTCTTCTCCAGATTATTAATTCTTCATTATTCCATTGATTTCTTGCAATTTTAGATAAATATTCTTTAAATTCAGGATTATTTCTAAAAAAATCTTTAACTCTTTTTGATGCTTTTTTCCTATTTTCAAAATTAGCCCAATATTTTTTTTGTTGATTAAACAATCGACTTTTAACTTGATCCTGATATTTTTTATTTAAATTATAAAAATCAATATATTTTTCTTTCATATACTTTTTATAATTTTTGTCCTGCCATTGTTTTTTTGCTCTATCCGAAAGCATTTTATTTACAGAAGGTTGTTTTGCCCATCTACTCACTTTAGCTCTATATTCTTTTGTCTGATGTGCTTGTTTAGCTTTTGCAATAACATCTTTTCTGTGTAATGTTTCTTTCAAATTTTCTGTATGAATAATTAAATGATCTTCTTTATTCATTCTAATAAGATTACGAGGATTATTATTTAATTTATTAAAATCAATATGATGTCTATATCCTCCTTGCTCTTTAAAATAAATGTTTTTTTCTAAATTATATTCATCTGCTAATAAATGAGTAAAAATCCATTTATTATTAAAAGAGTTCCAAATCATTTCATAACCATTAATTATTATTTTTCCTCCTATTTTAGAGAATTTTTTATAAAAAGGCATTAATGAATCAGATTCAATTAAGTCTCTAGCCTGTTTATAACCCCCATTTCTTAACATAAATTTATGTTCAGGTGTACAAACTATTTCTTTATCATTATCTAAAATAATTTTTATCACTTCCACATTTCTTTTTGTAATTCTTGGATTTTGTATTTTAGATATGCCTATACTTTTATCTTGTTTAATTGTATAACAAAAATTTTCTTTTCCTCTTTGATGTTCTTTAACTAATTTCTCAAATGAAAGATTCCTTCCATCTAACAATGCTATTTCTGTATCTCCTGAAAAACATCCCCCCGCACTCTCTCCCTCAACAAGATAAAGTTCTGTTTCTGCAGATTTTCTACTTGAACAATCTGAGAGTTTACCAGGCAATCCTCCTGAAGAGAAAGCATCTTTTCTTCTAACTAAATCTTTAGCCCTTTTAGCAGCAAGTCTTGCTTTTGCAGAACCCATTGCTTTAATAGCAATTTTTTTTGCAACCTGAGGATTTTCCTCAAAAAATTCTGATAAAGCGCCTGTTAAAATTGAATCAACAGCACCTTTAACCTCAGAATTTCCTAATTTTGTTTTTGTCTGCCCTTCAAACTGAGGATTGCTAATTTTAATGCTAATTATCGCTGTAAGACCCTCTCTAACATCATTTCCCATAAGAGAAGCACCATTCTTCAAAATGCCTGTTTTTTTAGCATAATCATTTATTACTCTTGTTAAAGCAGTTTTAAAACCAGAAATATGAGTTCCTCCTTCAACAGTATTAATTGTATTAACAAAACCAAAAATATTATCCTGATAACCTTCATTATATTGAATAGCAACATCTATCATGGTATGATTAACATCTCTTTTAAAATAAATTGGTTTATGTAATACTTCCTTGGAACGATTAAGCCATTTAATAAATTCAATTAAACCTCCTGCTGCAAAAAGTTCTATTTTATTTCCCTTTGTTTTATCTTCTAGAATAATCTTTAAACCAGCATTTAAAAAAACAATTTCTCTTAATCTTGTTTCAATAAATTTTGACTCAAATTCAATTGTAGAAAAAATTTCAGCATCTGGCCAAAAAACGATTTTAGTCCCTGTTTTATCTCCTTTATAATTATCAACAATCTTCAATTTAGTCACAGGTTTTCCCTTTGAATATTCTTGCCTGTAAACCTTCCCATTTCTTTTAATTTCTACTATAAGTTTTTCTGAAAGAGCATTTACACAAGAAACTCCAACTCCATGTAACCCTCCAGAAATCTCATAAGATTTTTTGTCAAATTTTCCTCCCGCATGAAGCTTTGTTAAAGCAAGTTGCACAGCAGGAATTTTATAAAATTCATTAGTATCAACAGGAATTCCTCTTCCATCATCTTCAACTGTAATAGAACCATCATTATTCAGAGTTACATAAACATTTTTACAAAAACCTGCAAGAGCCTCATCTACTGAATTATCAACAACTTCATAAACTAAATGGTGCAATCCCTCCTTTCCAGTAGAGCCAATATACATAGAAGGTCTTTTTCTAACTCCTTCAAGCCCTTCTAAAACTCTTATCTTTGATGCGTCATACTTTCCAGTCATTTTTAACCATTATTCTCATAAGAGAAATTAATATTTTGACAGAAAATCTGTCTTAATTTACAAAAAATAAGACGATATACTTTATAAAGTTTTGCACATAAAAATCTATTTTCTCGACGACAAATTTAAAAATAAAGAAATCTTTTAAAAAAATGAAAAAATAATACTAAATTACAGCTACAATTTTTATTTTTGCAATAAATTGTAAAAAATTGCTAGACAAATAATCCTAAATAAATATTATTATACCAAATCTATTTGCAATAAAAATAATTTCTATCAAGATTAAGAAATAATCTGTAAAAATAAAAAATTAGAAAAAATCATTCCAAATACAATAATTCAATATAAAAAAGAATGAATAAAATTTAAGAACTAATAACATGAAAATTTTTGCAAATAAAAAAATTGCTATTAAAATCTCCCTTTTATTTTATAGAATTATTATCCTCTTCTGAAATAATTTTTTCTTTAGAATCTTGTTTCTTTTTCTTAGAAATCCATCTAACTTTTCTCCTCTTCATCTTCATATTTTTTCTACATTTAGAAGAACAAAGATATTTTACACTTCCATCTTTTAAAACAAGAGTTAATCCCTTATGGGTATCATAATCTTTTCCGCAATATGAACAAGTAGGCATTTTTATTTCTTTTTAAGATTTATATTAAAACTATAAAGACCATTATTAGAATTTGTAACAAGAGGAAAATAATGCTCCCTCAAAAATATCTCATTAACTTTTTTTATTTTATCATCATGAGGCAAACTACAATCTCTTAAATCTAAATCAAAAGAGGCAAATTTAATACCTTGTTCTTTTAATTGCTTTAATAATCCTTCAGACATTTTTCTTATTATATATTTCTTTTAAAATCATACCTAAATTATATTTTGGCAAGCAGTTTGTAGGATTAGAATTTTCTTTATTGCTTAAGAAAGGAGTTGTTATGTTAAATTTATCAGAATAAAGATTATCAATTATTTTTGCTTGATCTAAAGTTAAATTTTGGAGATTAATCAGAACATCCTCTTTACTTCTAATTACTCTATCAATCCCATTAAGGATATCATAACCCCTTGATTCTAGTTCATTCATAAAATTTCTTTTTAAATCATCCATTTTAACTATAAGTTCCTTTTGTCATTTTTGATTTAATTCTCCTTGCCTCAATTTCAGTTTCTCTTAAAATTAAATAATCTCCAACTCTAATAGGACCTTTAACATTTCTCCTCATATTTCTTCCCTGGTCTCTTCCCTCTTCTACAATACATCTAATTTGGGTAATTTCTCCTCTAAAACCAGTTCTTCCAACAATTCCAACCACTTTTGCAGGCACAGCTGTTTGACTTGAAATTCTATCACTCCCTTTAGCTGTTTGTGGTTTTCCTTGTTTAATTTTTTGCTGTTTAACCATTTTAATTATAAAATTTTAATTATAAAATATTAGATTCTTTATTTATCTGTAAATTAGAAATACGCTCTGAAAAAGAATCTTGAATTTTCCCAATTTTTGCTGAAGAACATACACAAGCATATTTGCAAATACTTTTCCAAGAGTTATTAATTTTCTTCCAAGAATTATCAATTAATATTGTTTCCATTTTAAAATCTATTTTATTTTAATACCTCAATATCTTTCTTAGCATCTCCAGCATCAATAATAACAATAGAAGAAGCAGAAACAGGCAAACCTGCAACAATACCAAGCTTTTTCTTGCTATCAACTTCTTTACAAAGAACTTCTTTCTCTTTACATAAAACAGGAATATGCTGAATAATCTCTTTAGGCTCTACATCAGAAGCATAAACAACAAGTTTAGCAACACTTCTCTCAATAGCCTTGGTTACCTCATTAGTACCTTTTTCAATTTTTCCGGTTTTTCTTGCTTTCTCAATTATTGAATAAATATCTGTCATCTTAGTTGAATCTAGAACAAATTCTCACGAAAATTCGTTCATAGAATAGAAATAATCTGAAATGAGAGTTTATAAAATTTTTGTTACAAAAAAACATAGAAAATTATTTAAAATTTAGAGTATAAATAAAATCATGCCAGAAAAAACAAAAGAAATTGAAAAACCCTGGTGTGTATATGGAAATTTTCTTGGACTACGAGGGTTTGGAAAAATAGTAGGAGAATCTGGAAGTGCAGTGAGTATTCTTTACTCAGAAACACAGCAGTATTGTTCCCAAAGTTGGGATTCAAAATGGATAGAAAGATTTAACACTTTAGAAGAATCAGTAAAACATTATATCCAACATCGTCCACAAGTTGATATACATGATAAAGATTTTACTGATAATGAAATAAAAGAACTAGCAAAAAGAAAATTTCCATCTTATTTTAATAAAGATAAATAAATTAAGATTTCCAGGAAACCCGCACATCATCAGTTCTTTGAATTAAAAGAATATTAATTTTTTATCAAAATTTATTTAAAAATTCTTTTTTAAAAAGATTTTTCTTTTGGCTAGATAACTTAAATAAAACTTTTTCAATCATTTTTTCAGAAATAGTAAAAATATAATTAAGTTTAATTATACTATCTCTAATTGCCCCTTCTTTTTTATAAAGAAAAATTCCTTTCATTTTTAAATTAGAAGTGATTCCTACAACAACAACATTCCTTTGTTCTTCAAATAAAACCAATGCCGGCCTTTTTTTAATTTCAAATGTATCTGTAAATTGAACTGATACTAAAACAATTTCTCCAAACTCATACATTTTCCCATGCCTCGTCATCCTTATTATTCCAAAGCTCATTCATCTTTGTGTGCTGAACTTTATGCAAAAACTCATCATATTGATTCATCTGTTTCATTCTTAAAAAAATTTTAACCATATTTTCAATTAATTCATTATATGTTTGTCTTGGATAATCTCTTGCCTTCTTTAACATTTCAATGACTTCTTTCCTTAACAAAATAGTTGAATTTTCTTTCATTTTGTATAAACACTTATATACCAACTATATATATCTTATATATAAATCTTTCTACTTCCAGGAAACCCGCACATCATCAGTTCTTTGACGTGGCTTTATATCAATTTCATCTAAATTCTTATAAGAAATTTTAACTTCTGAATTAAACATTATTTCTCCTAAAAAAGCTATCATTGCTGCATTATCTACTAATAAAGAATTATCAGGACAAAAAAATTTGGCCTTTCTTTCATCACACATAATTTTGCACATTTCTTTCAAACGAGCATTGCAAGCAACTCCTCCTCCAAGTAAAAGTTCTTTTTTTCCCGTATGAGCTAAAGCTCTTTCAGCAGTTTCAACAAGCATAGCAAAAACAGTTTCTTGCATTGAATATGCTAAATCTGTTAAACTATATTTTTTAGATTCTAATTTTTGTCTAAGATTAGTTAATATCCCAGAAAATGCCACATCCATCCCTTTAACTTTATACGGAAGCTCAATATAATTCTTACTTTTCTTAGCAAATTCTTCTATTTTTGGGCCAGCAGGAAAGCCAATTCCAGCATATCTTGCAAAAGTATCAATAAAATTTCCAACACCAATATCTAAGGTTTCTCCAAAAATTCTGTATTTTTCAGAAGCATAAGCAATTATTTGGGTATTAGCACCAGAAGCATAAAGCATAACAGCATCACTAGAATTAGTAATCTTGCCAATTTCTAAATGAGCAATGCAATGATTAACAGGAATTAATGGAATTTTAAATTTTAAAGCAAGTTCTTTTGCAAATTTTATTCCTTCAAGCAAACAAGGAGCTAAACCAGGACCTTGAGAAAAAGCTATTGCATTAATTTTTTTTTCTTTGTCAATAAAACCTGCATTATTTAAAGCTTCAAAATAAATTTCATTTTTATTATTTTTATGAAATTCAGCAACTTCCTTAGGAATCATACCTCCTTCTCCTTCAGAAGTAGAATAACTCCTTTTAACATTAGATAAAATCTTCCCCTCTTTAACAAGTCCAATTCCAAAAGTATGAGCTGTTGATTCAATCCCTAATATAACTGACATAAAAATAAACAACAATAATCATTATAAATAAGTTTTTATCCATTGAATATGATACCTACTGCCGGAATTTATAAAGGAGAATATGCAAATTATTTAGCAGTTTATCGGTTTCAAAAAGATGTTTATTCTATGCTTCCCCCTGAATTTGAAGCGAAACACATTGCTCATTTTTCTTATGAAATGGGAGAAAAAGAGGGTGGGGGAGATGTTTTTATATTAAATAAAAATTCAGACCCAAGAACAATAACAAAGCTTTCAAAAACAATAACTAAAGAAGAAGGATATTATGTTATAAATAATGCAACCTGGAGGAAAAAAGGAATAAAAACTGTAGCTCAAACTAAATTACCAAAAACAATAAAAAACCAAAATGTAAATTATGAAATTTTGCCACTTGAAAAGAATATGAGAAACGAAGCTCAAGGATTTTTTCTAGCAGATATAGAAGAATTCTGCGAAGGGAAAACTGCAAAAGAAATTAAAGAAAATTATATTCAAACAATAGATAAAATAGTTCCAGAAACAAAGATAAAATTAATTGAACCTGCTAGAATTCTAACTCCTGGAAAACAAGAATACACACCTGATTGCCTGCCTGAAGCAAATATTGATTTTGGGAAAGGATGTATAAGTTCATGGATTTCAGGGAGAGGGTGGTCTGGACTTCAAGGAGATTCTTTTCATAATTTTTGGTTTTACCCTTGGGGAGAATGCATTTATTGTTATGCAGAAAGAAAACACAGAGTTTTTCCAAAAACAATTTACAAGTTTGATAAAAAAAGATTAATAGAAGAATTAAATGGAGGATTTATCCTAGATTTAGGCACAGGAGAAACTTTAGGGAGAAAAGTAAAAATTCTAAGATTTGGTAAAAGAACAGAATCTTATAATGAGTTTGTAAAAAATAATTTTGTGCAAACATTAGAAGCTTGTTTAGAAACAGAAACAAGAGCAATTATTCCAACTAAATTTCTTCCATTTGATAAAAATATCTCAGAATTAATAAAAAAAACTAAATCCTCTTTACTTTATAGTCTTGATTGGGATGATTTGTCTAAAGGAGCAGCACTTCAAGGATGTAGTAATGAATGGAGAATTAAGCAAGCAATTAAATATAAAGAAGCAGGAGTAAATTCAAATTTTTATTCATTATATCTAATTGGAAAAGATATCTTAGCAGAAGAAAAAAGAATAAGAGAAGCGCAAAAAAAATATAGCATTGGTATACAAATAATCCCAATGAGATTTAAAAGAAAATCATTAGCATCAAAAATTACCGGAATTCCTGAATATTTATTAAATAATCAAAAAAATTTAATTGATAAACAAGGGGGACAATTTTACAGGAAAAAAAACGAAATAAGCCCCCTCATCTCTTGCATAAATCAAAACTTAATAAAAGAAATAGGGAATAATAATGGGGAGATTAGAATGTGTCATCATGACCCTCAATTAACATATTGCGGGGGATGTTTTTTAGAAAAAGGAAAAATTACAAAAACAAAAAGCCCCAATAAAAAAAGATATACTAAAAGAAAAAAGAAAAAAATACCAGAAATAAAAAAAACAGCAATTAATGAAAATCAAACAAAATTATTTTAAAAAAAATAAAGTTTGTTTAATTTTTTTTATCTTCTAAATTATTTTTTTTAATTTTTTGCTTTATTAATAAAAAAAAAGCAAAAGCAAAAATAGATATTAAAAAAAAGACATAAAGAATTAATTTGTAACTAA
>CAZRJS010000010.1:19966-28624 GCA_964600565.1 Candidatus Woesearchaeota archaeon
GCAAAAGCAAAAATAGATATTAAAAAAAAGACATAAAGAATTAATTTGTAACTAATCTCTGAAGAAAAAATTTCAGTTTCTTTTTCCACTATTTTTTCATCTTCTTTTTCTTGTATATTTGAAATCTTTTTTGTAACTAAAGGGGATTTTAATATTTTTTCATCTATTGTCTGAATAACAAGATTTACTTGATTTAAAAAAATACTTTCCAATTTAAGATATAAATCATAATAATCTGAAGAAGTTAAATTAAGTTTTATGCTTTGCCCAACACCAAGTGTAAGGTTTATTGGATTGCTCCAAATTGTAAAATTAACAAAATCTCTTCCAATATAATTAATACCTAAGATATGCTTTTCTAAGTTTTTATTAAAAAATGTAAACACAATCTTATCCTCTTTTTTTATTTTTTTTGTATATCCCTCAGACAAATCTCCAATTGTTGGAGAATAAATTTTTGCTGTTGAACTACTACCTCCACCACTAGAAGAACTACCTGAAACCTGATTTATTACCTCCCTCAAGGTTGTAAAATTATACTCTTTTGAGGTATTGCAATTTCCTCCAAAATCACAATTTGAAAGATTATAGTTATAAATTGTTGAACTACTTAATCCAGAAAGAGAGAAAGAATGGTTTAATTCAAACTCTGAAGAATTTAAGGAAAAAAAGGACGTACTAAAATAATTCAGAGTGGAATTAGTATTTTCATTGGTTATCCAAGAAACTAATGCAGAAGAAGTTGTAATTGAACTTATAGAAATATTTAATATTAATGGGAGAGAAACATCATAATTAATTGTATAATTATTCTGGGCAAAAGAAAAATCAGATAAATTATTATATCCCCCACAATTCCAATAGTAATTAGTTTCATTTGTTAAATTATATGAAAAAACAGATGAATTAAATATTCCTGAAACATTTTTAGTGAAATTATAAATCAAAGAACTTGAGTTCCAAAGGAAAAAAGTCATGTTTTTTAACTCTAACATTTCTAATTGTGCAGAACAATTAAATGTTTGTTCTGCTTGATTTGTAAAAGTATTATTTAAGGGTGAATTTAAAGAAACAATAATCTCTTCAAGGATAAAAGTATAATTTGAAGTTGCAAAAGAAAAATTTCCGTTAAAATCATGTGCAAGACAATTCCATTCATAATTTCCATAACTCATATTTGTTAAATTAAACTCTTGGATTAAATTAATTTCACTTGTATTTTTTACTGAATAATTATACAATCCAGTTGTATTCCAGATATAAAAAGTTAAATTTGATAGCTGGACATCGTTTGCAGAACATCTAAAACTTAAATTTTTTAAGGGAGAGGTTAAATTATCCTCTGGAGAAATAAGATTTACTACAGGATTAGATGAATCTATAGACATTAATGCAGAATAAAGATTTATCCTTGAATAATTAATTTCTGGATTTAGACTATCTTCAATTAAAACTCCTGTATTATTTAGAATATTCCAAATCTCTAAAAGAGTTGGGATTCTATTATTTTGCGATTTGAAAAATTGTCTTATGAGCACAAAAGCTCCTGAAACATGGGGTGCTGACATTGAAGTTCCATACTTGCCCTCATAACCTCCATTATTCTTAGTAGAATTTATCTCTCCCCCAAAAATTCCTCCTGGCGCAAATAAAATGTCAGAGAAATTAACATTTCTAAATGCATAAGAAGCAACAGCATCATTTTTACTAGTTGCAGAAACTCTTGTAGAATTCATCACACAAGCAGGGTCAGCTATTCCAGCAAGAGCACTTGGGTATAAAGAATTAGTATTTCCTGTTGAAACAATAACAGAAATGTTTTTTCCAACAGCATTGTTAATAGAATCTTTCATTAAAGAATCTTCATCACAATAATTATTATATTGCCCCTCTCCCAAACTCATACTTATTACTGAAATATTATAAGCCTGAATATTTACCTCACTTGAACACCATTCTATTCCAGCAATAATATCTGAAGAAACCCCAAATCCAGAAGAATTCAAAACCTTTATTATTACTAAATTTGTATCTATAGCCACCCCATTAACCCCTCCTGAAGCTGCAACAATACCTGCAACATGAGTTCCATGTCCATGATTATCTGTTGCATTATCTGTTTCAGATTGATTATTCTGACAACAGTTTGTATTTCCTCCTTCTTTAACTGAACAAAAACATTTTTCAGCTAAAATTTTATCTGCTAAATCGGGATGAGTTGAATCAATTCCAGTATCAATAACACAAACAGCTTCATTAATTCCGGTAATATTTATTCCAAAAAGTTGTATTGGCCAAATAGTGCTTGCATTAATCAACTGCACTGAATCTTGAAGAAATACTTTCATAAATTTATCTTTCTTAATAGATTCAATATTTTTATTATTTTTTAATAATTTTAAATCATCCTGTGAAATTTCAAGAGCAATAGTTTTTTTAAAAATATGTTTTATGTTTTCAGGTTTTATATTTTCTATTACATTTTTTTTAATTTCATCTTTTTCTATAGCTATCTCTTCATCAGTTTTTTGTTTTTTAAAAATAATCCCTTTTTCTTCAGAAGGTTTTACAAATTCAGCAATTACTCTTATTTTATACTCCTTCTCAAAGCCTTCATTAATCTCTTTACTAATTTCAATTCCTTGAATAAAATTAACAGAAAACATTAACAAAACAAAAAGTATAAAAAATAAAAGAGTTTTATTCATTTGTTATAACACTACATTTATCATTTATACAACCACAATATCCTCTTCCACAATCAAGAGGCCCTGAACACTCTTCTGTACAAAATACTCCATTACAATCAGGTTTTAATTCTCTTATAACGCAACTTTGAGCATGGCAACAACTTATAGGAAAACAATCTGTATCAAAATTACATCTAATATCATTTTCATTGACATCATTATTTTTAGTTATGAAGAAAAAAATTAATAATAATCCAAATAAGATAATAAAACCTAAGGGGATAATAAACTTCATTTGTTTCATAAAAAATAATTATTAACAATAGAATAAAAATGTTTCTAATATCAACAATTTTGATTTCTAAACAACTGCTCCAAATTATAAAAAAATTAAATGAGAAATAGATAAAAAAAATAAAAAAATAAAAAAATTATAAAGTTATTTTCCTTTTTTCTTTACAACTTTTTTCTTAACTGGCTTTTTCTTTACAACTTTTTTCTTAACTGGCTTTTTCTTTACAACTTTTTTCTTTTTCTTTTTACCACCACGAGCCATTTTTGCTTCACACACATTACCTTGACCATCTACATAATAAAGAAAATGTGGTTTTCTTACAATAGCATTTTTTACTAAAATTTTTCCCATTTGTACACCTCCTTTTTTAATTATATTAAACTAAATAAGAAGAAAGAGTATTTAAATCTTTTGTATTTCCGACGAGAATTAGTCTTTTAAAGAAAAATTTTCAAATCTTCCTCATATTTTTTATTAAAAGGAATTTCAACTATTTTTGAAAATTTTTTATTTGTTTTGATTAAGAATTCAAAAGATTTACATTTTCTAATCTCTAAAACATTATTTTTATTATCAAGCCACAATACAACAAAAGGAAAAAATACAAAAAAAGAATGTAAAAAAATCTTTGAAGGTTTTGTGAATTTAAACAAAAGAGCCTCAGCATTATCTCTTTTACAAAACATTAACCCTCTAAACCTTCCAAAAAAACTACATTTCTTAACCTCAAGATTTATTTCTTTTCCTTTATAATTCAAACCAATTATTTTTTTCCTGTTCATTTTTTCCCTCGCTAGACATATATAATTCATAATGTTTATTTACATTTTTTTCCGTTACAAAATCATGATGCTTAAATCCTCCCCCAAAAGTTTTAGGGATATGCATTAACTCATGAATAATTGTTTTAAGTTTTTCCTCTTCAGATAATTTATCAAATCTCTCTGATAAAAATTCAAGAACATAAAAAGCTCTTATATTAAGAGCTTTTTGCATAATTTTTCCAAGAGCATAACATCTTGCAATTGTCCTTTTTGTAGAAGAGCCATAACTTTTAAAGCATTTAATTCTACTAATATCAACATGAGGAAAAAGATTTTTTGAAATTTTTTCTGCAATATACTGTATATTTGGATCAAATTCATATTTCATAAAAAAATAATCAAAACAACATTTATATAGATATTGCCTTTTTAAATAAAAATAATATAAAAAAGAAAGTATAAAAATTCTCCTTCAAAAATTCTGACTTTTACATTTGTTTAATCAAATTAAATAATAAAATATTCTGCCAATATCATTAGAATTATAAAAGAAAGAATTAGGGAAAAAACCAAGAACATTTATAAAATCTTGTTTATTCTTTATAAAAAAGGGTGAAAATAAATTTCAAAAAATTGAGATGGTGAAATATGTTGTAAAAAAAGGTGAAAAATATCTCCCCTCAAAAGAAATGAAAAAAATCGCTTGGGTTACAGATTCTAAAATTTATAAAAAAGCAAAAAAAAATCCAATTAAATTTTGGGAAGAACTTGCTAAAAAAGGAATAAACTGGGAAACTGAATGGAAATCTGAAAATACTTATGTTCAAAAATTTCCTTATTTTGAATGGTTTAAAGGAGGAAAATTAAATTTCTGTATTAATGCTTTAGACAGACATCTAGCAAATCCAAACAAAAACGCATTAATTTGGATTCCAGAACCTATAGAAGAAAAACCAATAAAAATAAGTTATGGACAACTTTATGAAAAAGTAAATAAGTTTGCAAATGCCTTAAAAAATTTAGGTGTTAAAAAAGGAGATGCTGTTTCAATATACCTTCCTCTTATTCCTGAAGCATTAATCGCAATGTTAGCCTGTACAAGAATAGGGGCAGTTCATTCTGTAGTTTTTTCTGCCTTTGCATCTGAAGCACTTAAAACAAGAATCAAAGATTGTGAAGCGAAAGTATTAATTACATCTGATGGATATTACAGAAGAGGGGAAAAACAAGATTTACTAAAGAAAGCTAAAAAAGCAATTAAAGGAACAAATATAAAAAAAGTCATTGTTGCAAAAAGAATAAACAAAAACAAAAGATATTCTGGAAAATTTATTTCCTTTGATGAAATTTTAGAAAAAGAAGGAGCATATTGTCCTCCAGAAATAATGAAAAGTGAAGACCCCTTATTTATTCTTTATACATCAGGAACAACTGGAAAACCAAAAGGGATTATTCATGATATAGGAGGTTATGCTGTTCAATCCTACTGGACAACCAAATGGGTTTTTGATTTGCATGATAAAGATATAATGTGGTGTACAGCAGATATAGGATGGATTACAGGGCACACATATGCTTTTTACGGCCCATTATTAAACGGAGCTACAACCCTTATCTATGAAGGAAGTCCTGATTTTCCAAAACCAGATAGATGGTGGAAAATCATTAATGAAAATAAAGTTTCTATTTTTTACACTGCTCCAACTGCAATAAGAATGTTCATGAAATTCGGTGAAAAATGGATAAAAAAATACAAAATGGATTCACTAAAACTTTTAGCAACTGTTGGAGAACCTATTGATGAAAAAGCCTGGAAATGGTATTTTTCCAAAATTGGAAAAAATAGGTGTCCTATAATTGATACCTGGTGGCAAACAGAAACTGGAGGAACTCTAATCAATGTTCTTCCAGGAATAGGACCTTTTATCCCAACAATTGCGGGAAAAAGTTTCCCTGGAACAAAACATATGATACTCAATAAAAAAGGTGAAAAATCTTCCAAAGGCTTTTTAACACAACTTCCCCCTTTTGCTCCCGGAATGCTTCATGGAGTATGGAAAAATCATAAAAAATATGTTAAAACTTACTGGAAATCTTTTAAAAATAAATATGATACAAGTGACGGAGCAATTTTAAAGGATAATTTAATCAAGATAACTGGAAGAACAGATGATGTAATGAAAGTTGCAGGACACAGACTCTCCACAGCTGAATTAGAAAATACAATAAACAAATTTAAAAAAGTAAATGAATCTGCTGTTGTACCTATTCCAGATAAAATTAAAGGGCAAACTCCAGTTGCATTTGTTGTCTTAAAATCTGGAAAAGAATCTGAAAAAATGGAAAAAAAGATAAAAAAACATGTTGATATAACAATTGGTCCAACTGCAAGACCTAAAAAGATATATTTTGTAAAAGATTTGCCAAAAACAAGATCAGGCAAAATTATGAGGAGAATATTAAAAAATTTATTAGCAGATGAAAAACCATTGGGTTTAATGACTCTTGTAAATCCTAATTGTGTTGAAGAAATTAAAATAATTATTGAATCTAATTCAAATTTCAAAAAGATTAAGGAAAACAATGAATCAAAAAAACATAAATAAAATAAAGACAAATTCCTCAAAATCGCTTTCAGAAAAAAATTTCTCTAACTTTTCTTTTAGCTCAAGAAAAACTAAAGATGACTTAAACATAAATAAAATTATGCGAATTCTATCAAAAAAATATCTTTCTAATAAAAAAACTACTTTGAATAAAATGAGGCACAAATCAAATTCATTCAAAATTTTAATTGCATGTTTATTATCTCTAAGAACACAAGATAAAAACACAGAAAAAGTTTCAAAAAAACTTTTTTCAGTTGCAGATACTCCTAAAAAAATATCAGAAATACCTCTAAAAAAACTAGAAAAACTAATTTATAGTTCAGGATATTACAAAAAAAAAGCACGGATTATAAAACAAATTTCAAAAGATATCTTAAAAAAATTTAATGGAAAAGTTCCAAAAACAAAAGAAGAATTATTAAGTTTAAAAGGAGTTGGACCAAAAACCGCAAATATTGTTTTAAATTTTGCATTTTTAAAACCGGTTTTACCAATAGACACCCATTGCCATAGAATTCCAAATAGAATTGGATGGGTTTCAACAAAAACACCTGAAAAAACAGAAATCAAACTTGAAAAAATATTACCAAAAAAATACTGGAAAGAATTTAACGCAATTTTTGTGTTATTTGGAAAATCCATTTGCACACCAATTTCTCCATTTTGCAGTAAATGCCCTATAGAAAATTATTGCAAAAAAATAAATATAAAAAAAACTAGATGAACTTGAAAAATGAATCTAGTAATCTCGCCAAAGAATTATTCAATTCAAAATAATTATTTTCTTCACAAAATCGTGTTGCTTCTTTATAAGAATATCCTTTCTTAATATTAGTATACCTCCTCTTCTTTCAATTCTTCATATGCATCATTTATATCACTAAAAATAACATAAAATTCTCGAAGGTTTTATCGTTTTGTCAAAAAGTTTATACTAATTTGGGGTTTTCAACAAATTTTATTCAACTTCCAAGATTTTTAAAAAACCCTACTATTCTCTATTGAAATTTTCATTTTTGTTATTTTAAATAGTTTTTTAAAGATAAAAAGACTATTTTAAATAATGATACAGGTAATAGCATTAATAACATATTACCTTGGATTTATTTTAGTGAATATATTAGGTTTCATAATTTTCAATACAGCATTCATCATAATAAGATTTGCTAAGTTTAAAAACGAAAAGATTAAAAATATTTTGTCAAGTATTCTAATAGTCTTAATCCTTAATTTTATTATTCTTTTTTACCTTGGAACACTACCTTGTAGCGGTGATGCATGCAAAGTCTTTAGATTCATGTTCCAAATGATAATCTCCTTAATCGCAATGCCAATTGCTATGATTGGTACATATTTTTTGATTAAAAAAATTGAAAAGGTTAAATCTATAATTTTTAACTTATTTTTGATAATAGCTATACTTGGATTAGTTTGGAGTTTGCTTATAACAGTAGGCTCATTTAATTATGGAGACTCTCTTGAACACTCAAATAAAAAAATTCAAAAAGCTATTGAAAATAATAACCCCGATAATTGTGAAATATCTTTCTTTGAAATACTTTACTTTAGACTTAGACTAAAACCAGTTGAGGGATTAGGAATAATAAAGGACAAATGTTATGGGAAATTCGCAGTAGAAAGCGGAAATTTAATAAATTGTGAACAAATAAAAGAAGATTGGAAAAAAGATTCATGTTATAGAGATATGGCAGTAGAGAAAGAGGATATCACTTTATGTGACAAAATAGTTCCAAGTGCAATAAGAGAAGGATGTTATGTAAGTGTTGCATTAAAAAAAAGAGATGTATCTATGTGTAACACTGTTGATAGTAGTTTCAAAAGAAATCATTGTTTTGAAAGCATGGCAATAAATACACTAAATGAAAGTTTATGTTTATATATTCCAGAAGAATCAACTGATAGAAGTGAATGTATAAGTAGATTGGCAGGAATGAGACAGAACGAAAATATTTGCTTACTAATAACTAATAAATACAAAAACTCTTGTTTATTCAGTCTTGCAGCAGATAAAAAAGATGAAAATGTTTGTGAAATAGTAGATAATAAAGAAGAAAAACAAAAATGTAAAGAAATGGTTCAAAAGATTAAAAGCATATAGCAAAAATCTCTTAAAAATAGGATTTTAACACACAAATTTTAAAAACTATGTATTTTTCCGAAGGTTTTTAGCAATAATATTAAGCTTTGTTTTTGCCATTTTATTATTTAAGAAAAATCCTTTTTATTTTTTCAATTTTATTATTTAAGAAAAATCCTTTTTATTAATTTCTATAATAAAT
>CAZRJS010000011.1:0-22345 GCA_964600565.1 Candidatus Woesearchaeota archaeon
TGGGTAGCGGTATGAGTAACTCAGTGCAGGATTGTCCAGAAGGGTTTACTTGTAAAGATGGTGCTTGTGTGAATTTAAATAGTAATGTTTGCGGAACTTATTCCTACCAAACACCTATTGATGCTAAAGCAAGCAGTGAATTTTCTAGTGGTTATTCTGCCAAAAAAGCAATTGATGGTAAGACATATAGTTATTGGTTTACTAAAAGAAATGAGAAAAATAAATGGATTTATCTTGATTTAGGAAAAGAAAAATGTATAAATGGAATTAAATTAAATTTTCATAAATCTTATGTTCCTATTACTTTTAATATAGATATTTCTAATGATGCAGTTAATTGGGAAAGTGTAAAAAAAGATTTACAAAATAAAGGAGGAGGACAATTTGTAGAATTTAATTTTGATGAAGTTAATGCTAGATATATTAGAATTTATGAAACTGAAATTTCTAGTGGTTCGAGAAATTATGGAACATTAACAGAAGTAGAGGTGAGGGTTGCTGATTATAATTCTGGAACTAAAATTACCTGTTATAATAATAGTGATTGTGGGGGATTAGTTTTAGGCGATTTTTTTTGTAATTCATCAAATGTTTACAGAAAAGATACTATTAATACTTGCATTAATCCCGGAACAGAAAATAGTTATTGTAGTTCAGATTATAGTTATAAATTAATTGAAAAATGTTTAGATAGTTGTGAGAAGGGTATTTGTGTTAATATTGTGAAAGAAAATAAAAAATTAATGAAAAAATATTCTAATCGGGAAGTTTTTTTAATTTCAGATAAAAATTGGAAAGATGTTTTGCCTTTAGTTCCTTTAACAACGTGGACAAAACAAGAAGGAGATAATTCAAATTGTCAGAAAGGAACAGGAACTCCTGATGATGTTTGTGTGTATCCAACTCTGATTTATCATGATGAAACTGGTTTAGATAAAGGGTTTGATGTGGATTCAATTATTTATTTTATGCAACAGTATAAAACTCAAAAAATAACAATAATCGGAGATACCACAAAGGAATTAGATAACTTATTAATTGCTCCTCCTGATTTAGGGGTTGGATTGAAAAGTAATCAGATTAACAAAACTAGTGTAGCGGATTATTTAAGTTATTGGGAATCGTTTAAAGATGTTGTTTATGTTGAAGATGATTATGAATTAGCTTTATTAGCTTCAACTTATGCTTCTTTAATAAACGCCCCCTTAATAATTCAGGGAACAGATTTAGATAAAGAGAATGTTTTTGTAGAGAGAGACATAATTTGTGTTGGGAATGTAAATAAGAATTGTAATGAGAAATATAATTTAGAACAATTACAGAAAAAATATATTGAAGAAACAAATACAGATAAAATAATTTTAGTAAATCCTAATGATTTGAATTTCGAAATTATTAGGGGACAACTTAAGCCAAAAAAATCAGCAAATTTAATCAATGAAATTTATAGCAAGACAAGTTTAGCTTCTCCTATTTTAGCGAGTGCTAAGCATGAATTGATTATTTCAAAAAAGAATGAAGATGTTGGAATACCTGTGAATTGTGATAATTTTAATTTTAGGTTAAATTCAATAGAAAATTATGATAATTTTGTAGAGAATAAAATTAATTTACTAAACAATAAAAATTATTTAACAATATTTGCTTGTCCAAATGCTATTCCTCAATCTTTTAATTATAATTGTGATCCATTATCACATTGGGGGTATATCCTAAAGCAATCTGTGGATAATGTTTATGCAACTTCAGGTAATTATGTTTTAAATCAAGAGGATTTTGAGGTTGCAATTGATAAGAGAGGGATTATTCATATGGTTGAGAATACTCTTGTGAATCATATGCCCTCTTTAAATTATCGTAATTATAATCTAAGTTCTGGAAAATATTCAGAACCAAGTAGGTTAAGTAAAGATAAATCCTTTTATAATCCAAAAATTACTTTTGATGCTGGCAATAATGTTCATATAATATTTGAGGGGAAGAGTATATATAATAAATCACATGGTTTATATTATTTTAAATTAAATTCTAATGGGAATTTAATAGATAGTATTAAGCTTTCTTCTGATTCTTATATAAGTGCTTTTAAATTAAAGGTAGATGAACAAGATAATCTCCATGTGATTTGGTCTTCTGAGGGTGTTTCTGGATATGATTTGCACTATGCAAAACTTAATAATGGGCAGATTATTATAAATAATAATTTGTGTGAAGTTAATTTTTTATATTTGAATCAAATAGCTATTTACTTTGATAAAGAGGGAAAAACAAATATTTTTCGGATTAAAGATTATAAAATTTATAAATTAAAATTAGGTTCTAAGGGGGAGATAGAAGAACAAGGCTATTTTGTAGGAAATCCTCTTAATTATAAGGTGAGCAATTTTCAAGTTTCTACAGATTTGGATAGAAATCTTGTTATTTTTTCTATTTTATCGCCTTCTTCTTGGGCTTATCCATATAATGTTTATTATTTGTATTCAAAGAATACTATAAAGTTATTTAACACATCTATTATGGGAGGAGAATTTCGTTGTGGAGAGATACAAGTTGATGAGAATGATTATTTGCATTTTTTAATTAATACTCGTAAAAATTTTTTTAATAAATGTTCTGTTTACACATCTTCTTATGGGAAAATGAATTTAGATGGAAATTTGATTGTTGAAGATGAATCTATATTATCAGAACCTTATGCAATTAAAAATCCTAAATTGGAGTTATATTTAAATTTACCCCTAGTATTTTTTAGATTGTTTAATTATACAAGCACAAATTGTGATTATAATGATTATCCTTATTCTGACTCTAAATTTTATACATTTAAAGAAGAGGATACTTGGGCTGATTTTGAAAAAATTGATGTTTTAGAATTTAGTGAAGATTATGACTTAAGATTTGGGAGAATTTATGGACTAACTTTGAGTGATACAAGTTCTTATGTAGCAAGGGCATTATTTGATAATAAAATTGAATATAAAAAAGATACTGGTATTTCAATTGCTGATTCTTTTTCTTATGCACGTGAATCTGTGAGTAGGGTAGCAGAAAAAATGATTTCCTTTGGATATAATTGGAGTTGCTTTACAGATGAAGGGAATTCCCCTTGCAAAAAATATCCCTTTAAGCAGATATATCTTAAAGATAAATATATAATTAATTATATCGGTCATGGTAGTTCGTCTGGAATGTTAACCGGTTTGACTTTTTCAGATCTTCCTTTGATGAAACAATCTTTTTTAATTGGAGATGCTTGTTCAACAAATGATTTTGAGGCTGGAAGAGCATATACTTTTGGACCTTGGGTTTTAAGAAAGGGGGGTAGTGGATATATTGGGTGTTCAGGTGCGTCATTTGCATCAATTAAAGAAATAAATAATGTAAAATATTTACCTGCAGATATATTGACAGATAAAATAATTAATAAAAAAGTTAGTATTGGAGAATTATTTCATAATTTAAGTAATGAATTTGAAGTAGTAAAAGAACAGTACCTTTTATATGGGGATCCTACCTTTGAGGTTGGTTTAAAATGAAAAAAATATTGATATATTTATTTTTGGCATTATTTTTAATTGATACTTCCTGTGCTCTAATGGTAAACATAGACGTAAAATCTTTTTTTGAGATTAATGATGAAATTTATTTTGATTATACTATAATTTCTTCTGTTAATCAAGAGATTGTTTATGTGCTTCAGGTTAATTGTCTGAATGCTCCTATGGATTTATTAGAACAGAAAATAATAACTTTGCAGGCAAATGAAGAAGTTAAAGGAACTTATTATTCATTTGAGGTTGATGATTTAATTGAACCACAAGAATGTAGTGCATCTTTTATTCTTCTTGAACCTTATGAACAAATATTCTCCGAAGGTTTTTCAATTACTGCAGATCCAAGTTTTTCTTTTGATATAGATTTAGACAAAAAAGTTTTTGTTCAAAATGAAAATGTTTATTTAGATTATGTCTCTTCTGTCGAGTCTCCAATAATCTTTGCTAGATTAATTTATCCAGATAAAACTAATGAGCAAATTATTTTGCCTACTTCAATTACAACAGAGCAAATAGGAACCTATGAAATTGAAGTTATAGCTTCTAAAGAAAATTATAAAACAATAACACAAACAGAACAATTTGCTGTTATTGAAGAAGAAGCAGAAATTAAATTGGTTTCAATGTGCAATATTAATGGAATATGTGATCAAGGAGAAACTTCTCAGAATTGCCCTCAAGATTGTTTGGAAATTGAAAATTCTTTTGATGAAGAGGGCCCTTTAGGTGAAGAAGGCCCTTTAGGTGAAGAAGGCCCATTAGTAGATGTTCAATTAGGGGATGAAGATTCTTTAGATAAAGAAAGCTCTTTTTGGGATAAGGATTCATTAAAATCTTTTTTTAGTTTTGATAAAGAAAATAGTAGATTGTATATTCTTTATGGTTCATTGGCGTTTTTGCTGATTATAATTATTATTTATTGGATTAAAAAAGAGTAAAATTTCTTTAGCTTATATACAAGATTAATTCTTAATATTTTAGAGCAAGAGGTTATACAAAATATTTTAAACTTGTTAAACTTTTTGTGAGATGGAATTTGGAAAAGAAACACCTTTATTTTCCTATGAGGTGAAAAAAGAAGGTGGAGAAGATGTTGTTTATGTCAATTATCAAGGGGTTTCTTATGTTCCGAGTGTTGTTGAATACCCTGAAGAAATGGAGAGAGCTGTAGATATTTTAATAGAAAATCCAAATGTTTCAAGAATTGTTTTTTCTCAAACTAAAAACTATAGTTATGATTTTAAAGAAACTAATTATTTAATAGAAATTGCTAATCTTTATATTTATTTACTTAAAAAAGAGCAGATTCTTTCAAGAAATAAATTAATTAAAGGTAGTGAGCAATTTTTTTCACAAAGATATAATGATTTATTTTCCTTTTTGTTTTTTTTAAAAAAAGATCCAATCTCAGCCTATAAAGAATTAAGAAAATTACTTCTTGAAGCAAAAGTTTTGTCTAATAAAATTGATCCTTATTATAAAACTGATCAACTCAATTATATTTATTTGTTAGAAATGATTTTCGATATGTTAAAAAAAACAAGCTTGATAAATGATTCTATAAGGTTTATTGATGATTATAGTGCTGGTGATAGAGAGATTTATAATAGACTTTTTAATCCAGAAGTTATTCCCAACTTTACTTTTACTCGTCTTGTTTTAGATTTACCTAAAGATTCCGAGATTATTGACCAATATAAAATAAGCGATTCAGATAAAATAGAAAATAAATATCTTGGGGGAGAATCAATTGTGACTATACTTAGAAAAAAAGATGATTCTAAATTTATTTATCATCTTAATCCTCCTGAAAATTCTTTGAGCGAAGAGCATAATGAACTTTTATATCTTGCAAGAATTGTTTTAATTAAGCACCAGCCTGAGGCAGAGGAATTTACTGATACTGAAAGAACTAGAAAAGTTTTTTTTAATGTTTCAAGAGATTTAATCCAAGACCTTTCTCAGAGCAAGGGATTTAATTTAAATTATTCAGAGATAGATAAACTTGCCAAGATATTAGTTAGACATACTATTGGTTTCGGATTAATTGAAGTTTTACTTCAGGATAAAAAACTACAAGATATTGTTCTTAATGCCCCTATCTCTCTTAATAAAATTTTCTTAAGGCATCAGGAGTATGGGGAGTGTATTTCAAATATTTTTCCTAGCCAAGAGGATGCAAATTCATGGGCTGCTAAATTTAGAATGATTTCTGGAAGACCTTTAGATGAGGCAAATCCTATTTTAGATACTCAACTTGAAATTGGGAGGATAAATGCTAGAATTGCAATTATTCAACGGCCGCTTAGTCCTGATGGTCTTGCATATGCTATTAGAAGACATAGAGAAAATCCTTGGACATTACCTTTATTTATTGAGAATAAAATGATTAATCCTTTTGCAGCTGGTTTAATGAGTTTTTTAATTGATGGAGCAAGGACTATGTTAATTGCTGGAACAAGAAGTTCGGGTAAAACTTCTCTTTTGGGAAGTTTAATGTTAGAAATTCTCACAAAAAATAGGGTTATTGTTATTGAAGATTCTCTTGAATTGCCAGTAGATTCATTAAGAAAACTTAATTATAATATTTTAAGAATGAAAGTTCGTTCTGCTTTGCTTAAAACAACTACTGAAATTTCTGCTGAAGATGGTATAAGAACAAGTTTGAGATTAGGGGACAGTTGTTTGATTATGGGTGAGGTTAGGTCTAATGAGGCAAAGGCACTTTATGAAGCGATGAGAGTTGGTGCTCTTGCAAATGTTGTTGCAGGAACAATTCATGGTGCAAGTCCTTATGCAGTTTTTGATAGAGTAGTAAATGATTTGGAAGTGCCTGCTACAAGTTTTAAAGCAACAGATATTATTGTTGTCTGTAATCCAATAAAAACTCCTGATGGATTACATTCAAAGAAGAGGGTTTTGCAATTATCTGAAGTAAGAAAACACTGGAAAAGAGATCCTCAAGATGAAAATGGTTTTGTTGATTTACTTAAATATGATGTTGAAAAAGATGAGTTAGGACCAAGTGATGATTTAATTAATGGAAATAGTGAAGTTATAAAAGATATTGCCTCAAATGTAAAAGGCTGGGCTGGAAATTGGGATGCGGTTTATGATAATATTTTACTTAGGGCAAAAATTAAAGAAGAGCTTTGTAAAGTTGCAAAAAAAACAGGGGATAAAGATTTACTTGAAGCTGAATTTAATGTTTTATCTAATCATATGTTCCATAAAATTTCTGAAAAAATAATTGAAGAAATTGGATTGCCTTTAAGTGAAAGAGTTTTTCCAGAATGGCAGAAGTGGCTTAATAAAGAAATTAAAAAAAAGAAGGTTTAAAATGTTCAGATTAATTGATTTACATAGATATTATTTATCCAAAGGAGGATTAAATAAACTAGTTTTTATAGCATTTATTGTTACTTTTTCTCTTGCAATGTTTGAAACAATCTGGGCTGTTTATCTAAAAAGTTTTATTGATAGTATAGTTTTGATTGGATTTTTATCAACTTTTTTTTCAGTGATAGCAATTGCAAGTTATTTTTTCTTAATTCCGTTTATTGAAAAATATGATAAGGCAAAACTTTATTCTTTAGCTTTATTATTTTATGCCCTGTGTTTTTTCCTTTTTGCTATAAATAGAAATTTTTATTTTTTTATTTTAATAGGGGGATTTTTCTTTATATCTCGGGCTATACATTGCAATAGTTTTGGGATTATTGTTAAAGATTTATCTAAAAGAAATGAACTTTCTAAAAATGAGGGGTTTGTTTACACATGTCTTAATGTTGCGTGGGTTTTAGGACCTTTAATTGCAGGTTATCTTGCAGATAGGTATTCTTTAAGTTTAATTTTTATTTTATCTTGCATTTTTATTATTTTAGGGCTTTTATTTTTTAAAACTTCCAAAATAGAAGATGTCCATATTAAAAAAAGAATTGATAAAGATATGTTTAAAAATATTTTTGATTTTTTTAATAATAAAAATAGAACTATCTCTTATTTTGTTTCAGGAGGCATAAGTTTCTGGTGGGTTTTGATTTATCTTTTTATGCCTCTTTATATTCTTGATAGTGGATTAGGAAAGATTTGGATAGGTTATTTTTTGTTTGCTGTCGCATTACCTTTAGTTTTTTTTGAATATTATTTTTCTAAGATTAGTTTAAAACAAGGATTTAGAAAGTTTTTCAAATTAGGCTATTTTATAATTTTTGTTTTTGCTTTTATTTGTTTTTTTGTTTCAAATATTTATTTAATTATGGGCTTAATTGTTTTAGCAAGTGTAGGGGTTGCTATGCTTGAACCCACAGTAGAGGCCTATTTTTTTGATATTTTAAAAGGAAACCAAGATTTAAAATATTATGGACTTTATAATACAAGAAGAGAATTCAATCTTTTAATTGGGAAATTTTCAGCTTCTTTGCTTTTGCTTTTTTTACCTTTTAATTATTTATTTTTGCTTTTCGCAGGATTTATGTTAATTATGTTTTTATTGGCATTCTTTATTAAAGAAGTTAAAGAATCTAAGAGAAGAGTTTAAGCAAGATTTATTAATCATATCTTCTATTTGTTTCGATTCTATAACTGCTAAATATCTAATGATTAAATTAGAATAGCATTAACAAAAAAGTTTTATGATTTATTATTTGGAAGTATGTTGAGAAATACATAATAATTTTTATACTCTTATTTTTTTTTAGTTTATGAAAAAAGGATTTGATACTGAAAAATATTTGAAGATTCAATCAAAAGAAATTTTTAATCGGATTGAGGGTTTTGAAAAACTTTATCTTGAGGTTGGAGGAAAAATATGTGATGATTTTCATGCGGCGAGAGTTCTTCCAGGTTATGAGCCGAATACAAAAATAAAAATGTTGCAGATGATAAAAGATAATTCTGAAATTGTTTTTTGTATTTCTGCTAAAGATATTGAAAATGGAATAATGAGAGGAGATTTTGGTTTGAATTATGAAACTATGACTCTTAAAAGTATAAATGATTTAAGATCTTTTGGGTTAGATGTTTCTGCTGTTATAATTAATAGATTTTCTGGAGAGAAAAAGGCATTGCAATTTAAGGAGTATTTGAGAAATATTGGAATTAAAAGTTATCTGCAAAAAGAGATAAAAGGGTATCCAGTAGATGTTGAAAAAATTGTGAGTAAAGAAGGTTATGGACAGAATCCTTATGTGGAATCTAATAAAAAAATTATGGTGGTGACAGGAGTAGCTCCCGGAAGTGGAAAAATGTCTTTTTGTCTTTCACAGTTATATTATGATCATGAAAAAGGAATAAATTCTGGATTTGCAAAATTTGAAACATTTCCTGTTTGGAATTTTCCAATTGAGCATCCCGTTAATATAGCTTATGAAGCTGCAACAGCAGATATTGGTGATATAAATATGATTGACCCTTTTTATTTAAAAGAGTTCAATATTTCCGCTGTTAATTATAATCGGGATGTAGAGAATTTTCCTATTTTAAAAAATATTTTAAAGAAAATTGGAAAAGAGATTTATAATTCTCCAACAGAAATGGGTGTGAGTAAAACTAAAGAAGGAATAATAGATGACTCTTTTGTGAAGTTAGCTGCAAAACAGGAGATTATAAGAAGATATTTTAGATATAAAAAGGAAAAACTTTTAGGAATTGTTGGAAAAGATGTTGTTGATAAAATTGAAAAATTAATGTTAAAATTAGATTTAAATGAAAATGATCGTAAAGTTATTTTGGTTGCAAGAAGATGTGCAGAAGAAGGTTATAATCAGGGGAAAGGATACAAAAATCTATTTTGCGGGACTGCTATCGAATTAGATAATGGAAAAATTATTACTGGAAAAAATTTTTCATTGCTTCATTCGGAATCTTCTGCAATTATTAATGCTTTAAAATATTTAGCTTTAATTCCAGATAATATTTTTCTGATTTCTGAAAATATTATTCAAAGTATAAGGAAAATGAAAAGAACTATTTGTGGTTCTATTAGTCCAAGTTTAGATGTAAGTGAAGTTTTAATCGCTTTGTCAATTTCTGCAGAAAGTAATCCTAGTGCAGAAAAATGCATTGAAAAAATTCCTTTATTAAAGAATTGTGAAATTCATACAACTCATCTTCCAAGCAGGGGTGACGAAGAAGGGATTAGGAATCTTGGAATGAATTTAACTACAGATTCCAAATCAACCCAAAAAGTTTATTTGAGGTGAATTGATGTTTTGATAAAAGTTTAAATATTAATTATCTCTTTTATTTATTCCATAAAAGAGGTTAAGATGTTCCCTAAAGATAATAATTTTTCCAAAAAACCAACTACAAAAGAGATTCTTAATAAATACAGTGCTAAACTTGATAAAAGTATTAAAAGTTCTAAACCAAGAAATACAAATTATAGTAGGGAATATCTTATTTTTAAGAAAGAGATAGCTTCAGAATTTTCAAGGTATGAAAAATGGTGTAAAAGTCTTGGGAGTATGATTAAAATAAATTTTTCTAAAAAAGATGAGGATAAAATAAAAAAAAGTATTGAAATTGCACATATTGATATTGAACCCTGGCAAGCTCTTAATCTTGGAATTATGGCTTTTTTGGGAATTTTTTTAATAGGACTTTTGATTTCTGTTGCAGTGGTTTTTATTGGGGAAGAGGGAATTTCAACTTTTCCTATTTTATTTTTTATTCTAACAATTATTTTAGGATTATTCTTATTTTATTTTTTTAATGGATATCCTCAAAGATTAGCAAATAAATGGAGACTAAAAGCTTCTTCACAAATGGTTCCTGCAATTCTTTATTTGGTTGTTTATATGAAGCACACTTCTAATTTAGAAAAAGCAATTGAATTTGCCTCAGAACATTTACAAGCCCCTCTTGCCCTTGATTTTAAAAAAATCTTTTATGATGTGTCTATTGGAAAATTTTCTACAATAAAAGAGGGTTTAGATAATTATCTTGAAAATTGGAGAGATTATTCCACTGAATTTATTGAGGCTTTCCATCTTATTGAAAGTAGTTTATATGAACCTGATAATTCAAGAAGGATTACTATTTTAGAAAAATCCCTACAGGTTGTTTTAGATGGTGTTTATGATAAAATGTTAAATTTTACTCATAATGTTAGAAGTCCTTTAACAAATGTTTATATGTTGGGAGTTGTTTTACCTACACTTGCTTTAGCTTTGTTGCCTTTAGGTTCTGCAATGTTACAGGGGATGATTAAGGTTCATCATATTTTTTTAATTTTTAATTTGATTGTTCCTTTTTTTGTTTTTTATTTAACAGATAAAATTATGTTTTCCAGACCAGGAGGTTATGGACAGACAAGTCTTTTGAAAAAGAATCCTTTTTACTATAAATATAAAAGTAAACTCCCTTATTTGAAAGCTTTTTTAATTTGTTTCCCTCTTTTGATTATAGGTTTTTTACCTTTAATATTTCAGTATACACCTGTACCAGAATTTTTGGATTTAAATGCAGATTATAGTTTCTCAGAAATGGGATTAGGTTTTTTAGGGGGAGAAAAGTTTTTTGATTTTAAGGAAAGTAGTAGTGGGAATGTTGTTGGACCTTTTGGTATCGGGGCTTTAATTTGTGGTTTGTTTATCCCTTTAGGATTAGCTTTGTTTTTTTCAATTGCATATAATGGAAAAACAAAAGAATTAATTAAAGAAAGAGAAAAAACCATCCAACTTGAGAAGGAATTTAATAATTCTTTGTTTCAGTTGGGTAATAGAATTGGTAATGGATTGCCTCCTGAAAGAGCTTTTGGAAGAGTGGCAGAATCTTCAAAAGGTTTAATTACAGAGAATTTTTTTAAAAAAGTTTATTATAATATTGTTCAGATGGGGATGAGTGTGGAAAAAGCAATTTTTGATAAAAAAAGAGGGGTAATAAACGAGTATCCTTCTAATCTTATTGCTACAAGTATGAGAATTTTAATAGAATCTAGTAAAAAAGGTTTAAAAATTGCTGCAGTTAGTTTAATGAGTATTTCAAGTTATGTTAAAAATATTCATAAGATTACTGCAAGATTAAAAGATATGCTTGCAGAAATTATTTCTGATATGAAAAGTAATATGACTTTTTTAGCCCCATTATTATCTGGGGTTGTTGTTGGGTTAGGTGTAATGATTAGTTCTATTTTGGGGAATCTTGAACTTTCTTTTTTAGAAAATGGTGGGGCAGAACTTGGGGGTTTTGGAAATATGGCTACTCTTTTAAAAATATTTGATTTAACACAAATGATTCCACCTTATTATTTACAGATAATTATCGGGATTTATATTATTCAGGTTATTTTTATTTTAACTAATACTTTAGTGGCAATTAATTCGGGTGCAGATACTCTTGAAAGAACAAATAAAACAGGAAAAAATCTTAAATTAGGTATTGGGTTATATTTTATAACAGCTTTGTTTGCAAGTTTATCTTTGTTTGTTTTAGCAAGTGTTGTTTTAGGTGGATTAGCTTAACAAGATTTATTAATGCTTTTTCTTTTGTTTTATAATGTTTGGAAGTAAAAAAGGTGATATTGATTTAGATACTTTAGGTAAATGGATGATTGCAATAGGAGTTTTAGTTTTAGTTGGGGGGGGTTATTTTTTGCTTAGTGGAAAACTTGATGGAGGTTTAGATTTTCTTAAAAATTTATTTAGGTTTGGAGGATAAATGATAAATTTGAAAAATAATTATGCTCAAGCATCAGTGCAGAAAATAGTTGTTTTAGCTATTGTGGTTTTAGTTGTGGTTTTAGTAATTGTATTTATTTTCAAGTTTAATTTTTTAGCAAAATTTGCTAATCTTCTTCCTGATGAATGGGGATTTGGAGATAATAGTGAAAAAGAAAATCCAGTTATTTCTTTTTCAGATTTAAACAAGGATTCTGATTTTGAATTTGGTGGTGGAAAAACAAAAGGAGAGGGAAGTGAAAGACCTTATGATAAATTAGAACAATATGAGAGATATTCTGGATTTATCCCTGAACCAGTAAATTGGGTTAGTGATTATATGGAAGTTATTTCTGCAAAAAATGAATTTGAATTAAATAAGATTATTTCTGAAATAGAGAGAGAAACAAGTGTTGAGATTGCAATTGTTAGTTTTAGTTCTGATGAAAATGATGATAGTTTTAAAGAAATTGCATTTTCTCTTTTTAATAAATGGGGGATTGGAAAAAAAATTAAGAATAATGGTATTTTAATATTTTTTTCTGTTGAAAATAATTATGTTAGAATTCAGATTGGGCAGGGAATGATTACAGGGGTTCTTACAGATGGGTGTATTGGAAATTTAATTGATGAAAATCTTGTTGGCAATTTAAATAAAAATAAAGTAGAAAGTGCATTATTATCTACAGTTCAAGATATAAAAGATATTTTAGATAAGGAATATCTTGGGGAATGATTTTTATTAGAAATTTTATATTGATAAGGTAATTATCTTAAAGTTTTGATTTGAAAATCTTTATTAATACTCTTTTCTATTTTATTTTATTATGATTATGAAAAAAAAGGCTGCTATGGAAAATTTTATTAAAATCTTATTATTGATTTTATTTTTTGTAACCATGGTAATTGTAGTTTGTTTTTTAGTTAATAGATTAACTAATATTTTATAAAATGAATAAATTTTTTAAATCAAAAAAAGCACTTGAAGCAAAAATCTTAATTAGCATTATTATTTTATTAATTGGATTTGTTATTATTGTTGTGGCTTTTTATAATATTGATTGGAAAAATCAGACTAATATAGAAGCATGTCATACATCTGTTATTGCGAGAATGAGTTTGCCTGATAAATTTATTAATTCAGCTAAAGATATTATCCCTTTAAATTGTCAAACTAAAAAAATTTGCGTTACAGATAAAATGTTTGGAAAAGGAAATTGTGAGGAAGAGTTTGGGGAGGAATTTATAACATTAAGATTAACTGATAAAAATAAGGAAAATCAGATTAATGCAATTTTAGCTGAAGAGCTTGCTGAGAGCTGGAATGTAATGGGGCAGGGCAAGGGAAGAATTTTTTCAAAAAAGTTTTGGTCTTCAGAAACAGTTTGTGTAATGTATTCAATAATAGATTTTGATAATACTGTTCTTAAAAAAATAAAGCATGTTGATAATTTTGGGGAGTATTTATTCAAAAATAAAGTCCCAAATTCTAATCAGTATTATTCCCAGTTTTTGTATAATGAAGATAATTATGATGAAAGAAAAGATAAATTTAAGGAAATTGAATTAAATAAAAAAGCACTTGTTTTTTATGAAGCTCATGGTCCAACTGCTATGAACAAAGTTGCTACTATGTTCGTAACTACTGGGGGGGCATTAGTTGGTTTTTCTTTAGGAGGTCCATTAGGATTAGTTATTGGAGGGGTTGCAGGGGCAAGTTTTGGCCAGAATATTGGGGCCAAATTTAATGAAGATTTTTTTGAAAAGAAATATGGAAAAGAAGGTTATTTATCTGGTTTTTATTTTGTTGATTATAATAGTGATTCATTAAAAGAATTAGGGTGCAAGTCATTTGAAAATTTAGTTTAAGATAAAAAATAAAAGTTTAAAATGAAAAATAAAAAAGCTATGCTTATGAAAGAGGTAATTGTTATTGTTTTAGTTATAGGAGGTTTAGTAATTTCTGGTTATTTTGCTTATAAAATTTCAAAATCAATTTTAGGTGAGCAAAAAAAAATGCAGGCTCAGGCAACTCTCGAGGAGATAATTAATGCAGTTAAGGTTTTTGAAGAAAATAATTTTGATAATAATTCAATTATTTTATTAAATCCTGTAGAATGGTATATTATAGTCAATTCTAATAAAAATAATGAAATTTGTATTTGCCCAGATAATAAATTTAAAAGTTGTGCAAAAGGGGTTTGTGAGGATGTTGATGTAAAAGTTGATATTAAACCTTCTGAAATTGAGATTATTTTAAACAATGAATTATTAATACAGAAAAAAGAAGGGGTTATTCTTCTTTCAATAAAAAATGGTTAATGTTTTAATTAAATTCTTTTGCTATTGATAGCATATTATAGATTATCTCTTTTTCAAATGTTTTGACTTCATCTGGTTCGTCAGCATATTTTTTTAAATTAACTGGATTTTTATATGAATCTATTATTTCTTCTGGAAGCTTTAAATTATTTCTTTTCATATGATTTACTACTATTCTTTTAAAAATTTCCATGTCTTTTTTTAATTCTTTTGTGTTTAACAGATTTCCAATAGAATAGCTACATTCTATATTGTTATCATACTTAATATTTAAATCAAGACTACTGCATACTTTAGAATCTAACCAACCTCTAAGAGAAGGTTTTTTTCTTATTGGAATTCCTTCTGGATGAAATTCAGTTGCGTAAGTTATGGAAGGAGAAGGATTTTTTGTAATCCAACGATTTTTTAAATCTCTTTTTTCTATTTCTTTTTTAGTTAAATATTTAATATGGATATATCGCATAAGATTATTTCCTCCAGGAATATCACAGTTATAATATTCTTTTTCAAGAAAATATACATTTTTCTCATCTTTAAAATCCTTTTTTTTCATGTCTAAAAAGCTTAAATCTTCAGGTGTTTTAATTGTTCTAGAAGTTAAATTTTCAGTTGGTTTAGTGGTTCTAAGTTTTTCAGCTGGTTTAATTATTCTAACTTTTTCAATTTTTTTAGGAAAGTTTTCAATATCCATTCTTATTTTCTTTTCAAGTTTTCCTTCTTGCTTTTTAGTATGATTATCAGTACAACTAGGTATTGAAGCTAATATTGCAGCACTATAGACAATTATCCCTGCTTTTTTTAATAATTGCATTCCTGAATTTTTTCTTTTAGTTTTTAATGTCATTTTAGATTATATTATTTATTTTAATCAAATTCTTTTGCTATTGATAGCATATTATAGATTAGCCCTTTTTCAAATGTTGTGACTTCATCTGGTTCGTCAGCATATTTTTTTAAATTAACTGGATTTTTATAGGAATCTATTATTCCTTCTGGAAGCTTTAAATTATTTCTTTTCATATGATTTACTACTATTCTTTTAAAAATTTCCATGTCTTTTTTTAATTCTTTTGTGTTTAACAGATTTCCAATAGAATAGCTACATTCTATATTGTTATCATACTTAATATTTAAATCAAGACTACTGCATACTTTAGAATCTAACCAACCTCTAAGAGAAGGTTTTTTTCTTATTGGAATTCCTTCTGGATAAAATTTAGTTGAATAACTTATGCAAGGAGAAGGATTTTTTGTAATATAACGATTTTTCAAATCTCTTTTTTCTATTTCTTTTTCAGTTAAATATTCCATATTGATATCTCTCATAAGATTATTTCCTCCGGGAATATGACAATTATCATATTCTTTTTCAAGAAAATATACACTTTTCTCATCTTTAAAATCTTCTTTTTTTATGTCTAAAAAGCTTAAATCTTCAGGCGTTTTAATTGCTCTATAAAATTGAGTTTCTTTAGTTTTTTCAGAAGGATTATTAATTGCCATTCTCACTTTATTTCCAAAATTTTTTAATGAATTTTCAAGATTTTTTGAGTTCTTTTCATCTTCTAAACAACCTAGAATTGTTGAAGATACTGTAAAACCAAATAATCCTGTTCCAGCTTGTTTTAAAAAGTGTCTTCTCGAAATATTTTTATTGGTTTTTAAGGTCATTTTTGTTTATATTACTACTTTTTAATGGTATTTAAGTTTTATGTTTTTTATTTTTTTAAGATTAAACTTAAGGATTTTTAATATGGAAAATTGCTAAATCTTGTTTTTTTTTAATTTAAGGATTTTGGTTAAATTTATAATTCTTATTTTGCTCTTATATTTTATGAATTTATTGCATAATAAAAAAGCAGAGCAAGGAGTGGGTGATGATATTCTTTTTCCAAGGGTTATATTCGCGATAATTGCTATTTTATTTTTTACCGGATTGTTTTTTTTTGTATTTAGAGCTTCTAGCGGGGCCTTGAATTATGAAAAAGTTTATACAAAACAGATTATTTTGCTTATTGAAAAAGCAAAACCAGATTCAGAAATATTTATTGATTTTAAACAAGGTTTTGAAATTGCTAATAAGCAAAATAAAAATCTGGATGATTTAGTAATTGTAAATAATGAAAATAAAGAGATTTTTGTTAGTTTAACAAATAAAGGAGGGTATGTTATGAATTATTTTACTGATTATAATATTAAAATTGAAGCAATTTCTGAATTAAATAAACTTAAGATAATTGTTAGTAAAAATGTTTGAGAAAATTTTTAAAAATAAAAAAGGGGCAGAGAAGTATTTTTCTTTGTGGGATTTATTTATGTTTGTAATAATTGGGACTGGGATTGTTATCTCTGTTTATATTTTCTCATCTGCGAATTTAGATACAAGAGAAATTGAGGCAGAAATTCTTAATAATAAAATTTATGATTGTGTGGTTGAAAATGGGGTGATAATACCTGAATTTTTTGATTTAGATTTTGATATTTATGAAAAATGTGGATTAAGCAAAAAAATTTTTAAATTAGACAACAAATTTTTTTTTAAGATAGAATTTTATGATAATTCTGGGGGTTTTCTTAGAGAGCCAATAAAAAGTTTTATTGATAAAAGTGTGGAATGCGATATACAAAAGAATTCAGAAGCAGAGCATTTAATGAAATGTTATGAAAAAAACACAGATGTTTTATTTTTTAAGAAAAATAAATTAGTTAGAGGGAGTTTGAAGATATTAACTTCTTCTAATAATGAATTAGAAAATAAAAATGCTTAAAGAAAAAAAAGCTCAGGTGATTGGAATGACTCTTTCAAATATGGCTATGTTCTTTATAATTCTTGTAATTATTGTTGGGCTCATTTTTTTTACAAGTTTAATTTATGCTAAAGGCTGGTTTTCAAAAGATTCTATTGAATTAAAAGAAATAAAAAATAATTTTAAAAATGATTTAGAAACTCAGGATATTCTTTTTGTTTTGTTAAATACTTATTTAGATAATGGTGAGAGTGTTAAAGAAAAAATAATAAAATTGCAAACTAATTCTAATGAAAAGTTTGAATTTAGTGAGAAGGATAATGAATTGATTGTTTCTTTAATTGAGGGTTATGCTAAAAAATTTTGGGGATTGCATATTTATGGTAGGGGCAATATAATTCTTACTGATGCAGGTGGTGATGGTGGCGGTAGATTATCAACTGTTAATGTAAAGTCTCATATTCTTTATCTTTATTCTAGAAATAATAAAATTAAAATAATTTTAGATATTCAAAAATGAGGGGAAAAAAAGCTAGTTTAAGATTGATGTTATTCTTAGTTTTAACTCTTGTGCTTGCAATTTCAACGATTTTTATGTTTTTGACAAATTTTGGGAAATCAGAACCTAAAATTTATACACCTTTAGTTTATAATGATGTTTATTACCAAGAAAATGAATTACATTTTTATTTAAATCAAATAGCTGAAACTTCTTTTTTTGAGATTTATGACGAGATTATCAAAAATGATTATTATATCTCTGAGTTGATTTATAATCCAGATAATTATGTAAATTTTGAAAATCTTAATATTAATTTGAATAATTTATTAGAGAAAAATTTTAGGGAGAAATTTGAAGAGAAATTTAAAAATATTGATTTTGAGAAAAAGCACTTAAATAAATTAAAAAATAAAATTATTTCAGGAAATTATAGTCTTATTTTTAATGATGAAGTTCTTGCAGTTAGTTTAATTAATTTAAATCTGGAAAATTCTATGGAAGGTATTGAGATTTTTTATAAACCTGAAATAAATATTAAGATTAATTTGACAAGAAAAAAATTGCATAGTTTTCAAGAGATTTATGAATTTAAAGAAAAATGTGTTAGTATTTCTAATTTAACTGAAAAAAAAGATTGTTATGAGGATTATATTTATAATTTAGAGAATTTTAATATAGGTGTTATTAAAGAAGTTGATTTTTCTGATAAAGAATATCTTTTAATTAAATTTACCACTAAAAATGATTTTTTAATTAATGGAGAGTTTAAGCATATGGTTTTTTCTTTTATTCCAAAATAAAAGGGTTTTGGTAAAATTATTATCAAGAGGTTTTCCTGATAGAGAATTATCTTTTTTGTAGATAATAGTAATTAATGAAAATTATTTATTAATAAAAATTTTAGAGGGGGGATTAGTTTAGATTAAATTTTGAATTAGGGGTTATAAAAAGAGAATATGAAATTATATATTAAAGAAATTATTTATAAAAAGAGAGGATAATGAAATAATAATAGAAATAATTGTTATATGCATTTCTTAATAATTCTAAAAATTTATCTGAAATTAAATAAGAAAGTTTTAAAAATAAGAAAATATTATAAAGTGTATGAAAAAGAGGATGAATAAAAAAGCACAGCAATCTAATTGGTTTATGATTGTGCTTGTTTTAGCTGTAATGGTTTTAGTAGTTGTGGGTTTAGCTGTAACCGGGGCTTTTGGCAAAATTATTGATTTTTTTAGTAAAGTTAGTGATATTGAAGTTGCTGCTCAGGCTTGTCAGGTGTATGCTGGTCAAAACTTGAAAACAAGTTATTGCGGATTTCAAAAAGTTAAAATTAATAGCCAGGTTCAATATGCTGATTGTCCAAATTTGAAAATTTTAGGGGCTTTTTTTGATAGTAAAGATATGGGTTGTACTGATGTAAAAAATACTCCAAAAAATTATTGTGAAAATCAAAGATTAAAATGTAATGCAATTGTTAATCAAAAAACTTGCACAGAATTAGGTGCTAATGGTTGTGTGGGTGATAATCCAGATAATAATGCAAAACCTGCTAAATAAAAAGGAATAAAAATCTAATAAATCTTTCAAATCTTTTTTAAACTAAAAATGGCTAATGCAAATTCTGAAAGGCGTAATAAAAGAAAAGATAAAAAAAGAGAAAAGAAAAAGCACCCTTATAAAAAAGGTGGAAAAGAAAGAACAAGAAGCATTGTAAAAAAATAAAAATCTGCGAGCAATTTATAAATTGGTTTTTCTTTTATAAAAAATGATAGAGGTTATTTTCCTTGTTGTTCTTGCAGGGATATGGATTTTATTTGCAAGTGTGAGTGATTTAAAAAAAAGAGAAGTGGCAAATTGGTTGAGTTTTAGCTTGATAATTTTTGCTATGGGTTTTAGGTTTTTTTATAGTTTATTTTTTTCAGATGGTTTAAGTTTTGAAAATTTTCAGTTTTTTTATCAAGGATTAATTGGTTTAGGGATTTTTTTTATATTAGGAAATGCTTTTTATTATGGAAGAGTTTTTGCAGGAGGAGATGCAAAATTATTAATTGCTCTTGGGGCTATTTTGCCTTTTTACAATAATCTTTTTGATAATTTGATTGTGTTTGCAACTTTTTTAATTTTATTTTTGTTTTCTGGAATGATTTATGGTTTATTATGGAGTTTGTTTTTATGTTTAAGACATTTTAATGATTTTAAGAAAAGTTATAAAAAGCTTTTTTTAAAATATAAGAAGATTTTTTATGTTTCTTTAATTATTGGATTGCTTTTTATTCTTACTGGGTTTTTAGAAGTAATTTTTTTTAGTTATGGGTTATTTCTTATAATAATTCCTTTATTGTATTTTTATGCAAAAGCAATTGATGAGGCAAGTATGATAAAAGAAGTTGAAGTTTCTGATTTAACTGAGGGAGATTGGCTTTATAAAGAAATAAAATTAGGGAATAAAAAATTAAAACCAAATTGGGAAGGATTGAATAAAAAAGATATAGAGCAAATTAAAAAAGAATATAAAATGGTTAAAATAAGGCAGGGGATACCTTATATTCCAGTCTTCTTAATTAGTTTTTTCATTTTAATTATTTTGTTTTTTAGTGGCAAATTATTTTTCATACAGAACTTTTTTTTATAATGTATAGTTTATAGAAACTCTAAACAAATACCCCAAGTTTCTGATAAAAAGTTTTTTATAATCAGTTAGAGTAGATTAGTTATGTTAATGGAGGAACAATTGAGAAGCTTTCCTATGCAAATTAGAGAAGCTCTTAAAATAAAAAAAAGAGTTGATTTAAAAAATATGGATAAAATTGTTATATTTGGTATTGGGGGTTCTGGTTGTGCTGGAGAGTTGTTTAGAGATTTTATGATAGATAAAATAAATTTGCCTGTTATTAAAAGTAAAAATATTTTTCCTTCTTGTTTAAATTCAAAAACTCTTGTTTTTGTTCTAAGTTATTCAGGAAATACAAAAGAAACAATTGAACTTTATAAAAAATCTAGAAAAAAAACAAAAAATATTTTTATCTTAAGTTCTGGAGGGAAACTTGGAAAAGAAAAAAATATTATTCATATTCCCATTGGACTTGCTCCAAGAGAGAGTGTGGTTTTTATGATGTCTGCAATGTTAGTTCTTTTGGGAAGAAAAGATGATGTTAAAAAATTTAATAGTCTGAAAAAATTTGATAAAAAAATTCCTGAAAAAATTGCTAAAACTTTAATGGGGAAGATTCCTGTTATTTATGCAGGCTCTGAAAAATTAAATTCTCTTGCATATAAATGGAAAATAAATTTTAATGAAACAAGCAAGATTTTTGCTCATTGCAATTTTTTTACTGAAATAAATCATAATGAAATAGAAGCATCTTTTTCAAAGAATATTAAGGTTTTAGTTCTTGTAGATAAAAATTATAACTTTCTTAAGAAAATTGAAAAGCTTGTTAATTTAGAAAAAATAAAACTTCTTGGAAAAACCGAGCTTGAGAGAATTTTTTATGGAATTTTATTAGGAGATTATATTGCTTATTACCATGCTTTTTTGAATAAAAAAAATCCTCTGGAGATAAATAAAGTTTCTTATTTAAAAAAATGAAATATATTATTGGAGTTGATGTTGGGGGTTTTGATAGTGAAATTATTTTAATTAAAAAAAATAAGATTTTGAAATTTAAAAGTTTTAAAACTCCTAAACAAAGAAAAGAATTTTTAGATTTGCTTTTGCAAGAGATTGATTTAATTATGGGGAATATTAGTAAAAAGAAAATTGATTTTATCGGTGTTTGCGCTCCTGGGCCAGTTAATTCTAAGAAAGGAATTTTGATTAATCCCCCTAATTTAAAAAATTGTCAAAATCTTAATCTGGTCAAAATTATTGGAGATAAATTTAAAATAAAAACTTTTTTAGAAAATGATGCTAATTGTGCTGCTATTATTTCGGCAGAGATTAGAAATGTTAACAATCTAGTTTTTTTAACCTTAGGAACAGGGCTTGGTTCAGGGGTGGTAATTAATAAAAAATTATATAAGGGCAAATTAATGGCTTCTGAGATTGGGCATACCACAATTAATTTTGATGGATTAAAATGTTCTTGTGGAAATATAGGTTGTTTTGAGCAATATGTTTCTATAAGAGCTATGAATCGTTATATAGATAAATATTTTAATGAAAGAATTAGTATTTATGAACTTAGAAAAAAAGTTGAAAAAGGGGATAAAAAAGCCCTTAAAGTTTGTGATGAATTTGGCAAATATCTTGGAATTGGTTTAGCTAATGTTTCTAATATTTTTGATCCAGAGATTATTGTTCTTGGAGGGGGATTGAGCAATTTTGGAAAATATATTTTAAATCCTACATTAAAAGAGATGAAAAAAAGAGTTTTATTTAGGTCTGCAAAAGTTGAATTTTCAAGAATAAAAAATGTTTGTGTTAGAGGGGCTTGTTTATTGAATCAAGTTTAAATTAAGGAATTCTTTTTGGCAATCTAATTTTTTCTTGAGATATTTTTTCTGCATGGGGTTTTTTTATTATTTCTAATTTAGGTTTTGTTTGTAAAA
>CAZRJS010000011.1:22445-26344 GCA_964600565.1 Candidatus Woesearchaeota archaeon
ATTTTTTCTGCATGGGGTTTTTTTATTATTTCTAATTTAGGTTTTGTTTGTAAAAGTTTTTGCATTTCTAAAAGTTCTTTTTCTTCTGCTTTATATTTTTGTGAATCCTTGTTTTCAGATTTATAAACTGGGATTATATCAATTAGTTCATGACCAAACATATTTCTTGTTTCAATTAATACTTCTTTTGGTTTTAATTTAGATTTTATTTTTTCTGCAATTTGATTAGCGAGAGAAAAACATTGAGGAGGAATTTTTTCTTTTGAAGGAATATGCTCTTTAGGGATAATAATTATGTGTGCTTTTGATATTGGATTTATTTCAAGAACTGCTATTGAAGATAAATTTTCATCTATTTTATAAGAGGGAGTATCCCCTGAAACTATTGAACAAAAAATACATTGAGAACTATTTGCTTGATTTTGATTATCCTTTTGCATAGCATTATTTTGCTTGAGAAATTCAAGAAGTTGCTCTTTGTTCATATCAAGAATTTGTTGTTTTGCAGAGTCTTGTTTTTCTTCTGGAAAAATTGATTTAATCTGTTGGATTATTTGCTGTTTTATTTGTTTTTCTTGTTCATCTGAAATCATATGTAAAAGTAAAAAGGAGGTTTAATATATTTTTTGGTTAGAGAAATATTTATAATTGGAAAACAAATTCATAATTTATGAAATATCAAGATATTATCACTTCAACTGATGAAAAATGTGTTTTTTTACATAGGTGTTCTAGGGAACAGTCAAAAAATATTTTAAAAGAAGGATTAGCTAGTGGAGCAAATCTTCTTAGCACTGCAACTTTTCAACCAAGGAATTTAGCTGAAGCAGAGAATTTATATAAAAA
The DNA here is from genome assembly GCA_964600565.1 of Candidatus Woesearchaeota archaeon. Lineage (GTDB taxonomy): Archaea > Nanobdellota > Nanobdellia > Pacearchaeales > GW2011-AR1 > CAZRJS01. Next base: position 23,292 of record CAZRJS010000011.1, read on the forward strand.
AGCCAAGGGTTATGGAGATACAGCTATTGTTTTACAAATTCCAATAGAGTTATGGAATATTGCGAGAAGAAAAGCAAGAGGAGAAGAAGTTTTAACTGATGAAATTGGTTATTTTAATCTTAGTGCAAAAGATTTTGCAGTTAAACCTGAATTTGTAACTGGGTGGATAGATAGAAAAAATAATAAATATCATTTAAATAATTTTTCCAATAAAGGATATATTAAAAAAAACAAAACAATTGAGGAGATGTTCGATTAATTTTATAATTTTTGAATAGTTATTATATTAAAGAAATATTTATAAACTATTTTTTCTTTTAGAAAATATGTTTAAAGATAAAAGAGGGGCGGGATTAAAGAATTTTATTATTGCAGGAGGTGTATTGGTTGGATTAATTGTTCTTTTAATAGTAATTATAAGTGTTTTTGAAATTAAGCTTCCTAAATTTGGTGGAGGAGATGTTACTTCAGTACAAGATATTATTGGTCCAAAAGATAATACTATTACAGGAAAATTCCAGAATATTTTATCAGTATTTATTGGTTTTGTTATTGGGGGTGTTCCAAGTTCAATGATTTCTTTATCTACCACAAAATTTGGCGCTTTGATAGTATTAGTTGCTATTTGGGGGATGTTTGTCCTAGCATTAGGAGATATATTAAATAATTTTGGTTCATTTAGTAAAGGTGTTTCTTGGGGAATTGCTGTTTTAATAGGTATTGCTGCAGCAAACCTAAAAATTCTTAGTTCTTTTGCTGGAATATTCACTGCTGTTTTCGCAGGTTTAGGTATATTTGCTATTTATGCAGGTTTATTTTCTTCTATTGCGGTTTTTTTTATTGTTGAATGGGGTTTAGGTGGAGAAGGTATGGGAAATTGGATTTTTAGAAGAAAAATGTTACAAACTGCTGCTAAAGAGGAGATTAAAACTAAAGCTGGAGCTAAAAAAGTTGCTAGTTTTATTAAAGGGGCTAAAGAAGGTGCAAATGCTTTTGCAGCAGGACCTTAATTAATTTTTTTAAAAAAACTTAAAAACTTGTTTTATGTTTGTTGTTTATGAAAAAGGGTATTTTATTTTTTGGAATTTTATTTTTATTTGGTTTATTAATATTATCTAATATTTCTTTAATCTGTGCAGAAGATTTAAAATCAACTGGAGAGGATATAACAAAAGAACTGAAAGATGCTAGTGGAAAAATAGATACTGCTAAAGAATATGCTGATATAGGAAAATGGGAGTATTTGGGTAATGAATGGAAAGAAGCTTTTTTGAAAAATAAATTTATTTCCAAGATTGATGATATCCTTAAAAAATTTAATTTTGTTTTTAAAATTCTTTTTGGGCAGAATTATGATTTTTCATTGAATTTATTTATAGCAATTTGTTTATGGGTGTTTTTTTTAATTGATTTAATTATAATCCTTAAAAATTATTCCTTGTTTAGTGAAGAAATATCTTATTTAATGTCTTTACTTTTGGTAATTGCTTTTTCTCAATTAGGATTTTTTAAAATGATTTCTGAACTTATTTTCAAAATAATATTTTATAGAGATGGTATCTGGAGGTGGGTTAGTTTTTTAGTATTTTTGTTTTCACTTGCATTTTTAATTACCCTTGTTAAAAAAATAGGAAGGAGTATCAAGGAATCAAAAGAAAGAAAAGCTAAAGAACAAGCTAAAATGGATAGAGGGGTTTTGCATAGAGAAACTTCTTGGCTTAAAAAAATTGGAGATGTTTTAAGAGAATAAAATGTTTGAGAATTATTTTAATCAAGGAATACAGGATTTTTACTCAAATCCCTTAGCTGTTGCAATAGTTTTCGGATTATTAACATTTATTATTTCATTTGGCGCATTAATGAAATCCAATTTAGGTAAAAAGAAAAAAGACAAAAATGTAATTGTAATAATCTCTTTAATAATCGGATTTATCTCTTTTTATTATTTTCCAAAGATGAATGAAGGAATTGCAATTTTTAATTTACTGTTGATTTTTACCCTAGGAGTAATTGCTTTTAAATTATTAATAATTCCTCTTTTTAGATTTTTAAAGATAAATTTTTAATTAATAAATCATGTTAATTATTTAAATTAATTATTCTTTATATTTTATGTTGGAGATTTTGAATCAGATATTTTTGAATAATGGTCTTTTAGGACTTTTTGTTTTGATGTTTTTAAATATGTTAGTTTTTACTCCTCCAAGTGAAATGATTCTTCCTCTTGCAGGATTTTTTGCATACACTTCTAAAAGTTCTTTGTTTATGATTATTCTTGTCTCTGTCCTTGCAAATCTTTTTGGAACTTACTTTTGGTATTTTGTAGGCAGAAAGATTAGTTATGAAACTCTTTTTAAAACAAATTATTTTAGAAAAAGAAAGAAATTCATTAAAATACTTGCAGAAAAATTTAGAAAAGAAGAATCTTATTGGGTGGGAGTGTTTAGGTTGTTCCCTTTTGTCAGGGCAGTTGTTTCTATTCCTGCAGGAATGGTTAAAATGCCTCATAAAACTTTTTTAAGTTATTCTATTATTGGAATGGGAATTTGGACAAGTTTTTGGGTTTTTTTAGGTTATTTTTTTGGATTGGGTTTTTTTAAGTATAAGTTATATATTCTAATCCTTTTGTTTTTATTTTTACTTATTTTGATATTTTTGTTTCATAAAAAAATGTCTAATTATTTAAAGAAAGAAAAATTTTTGGACAAATCTGAAAAGAAGGATAAATTCTAAAGAGTTTTAATCAATTTTTCTCATATCAATAATTTCTACAGAATTAACCTCTTGAATATTTTTTAATGCTTGTTCAATAACATCTAATTCTTGTTCTTCAGGAATTTCAAAAAAAGAGATTACTGCTTTTAATCCAAATGCAATTGGCTCCTCATAATAATTTCTGTTTGTCCCATTATTAGATTCAACAATTTTTTTAGCTTCTGTTTTTATTTTCTCTAAATCGCTTTCTGGTGAAGAAGGCATTATTTTGATTTTTATTCCCATTGTTCCCATAAAAAAGAATTAAAGAGGAGTTTATAAAAATTGTGTTTATTTTT
>CAZRJS010000012.1:0-7228 GCA_964600565.1 Candidatus Woesearchaeota archaeon
CTAGTAATAAAAAATTTAGTAAATGATAATGGGGGTATATTAGAACTACGAATTTTAACAATAGGCCTATCTTCTGGGTTTGCCCAAGTAATATAAGTACCACTAGTAGTAACATTTTGCTTAGTAATTAAAAAAGAAGACATCAAAGGATCACCCAAAGACACAACAGGTGTAGTATAATAGTAATCATTACCATAGTAATTAGGATCAGTTTGTATATTATCCCCATCTACATGAGTACCCAAAAATAGTCCTCTTGACCAAGTATATTTAAAAGAAGTATCATCCGTGTGTATAATAGCTCCATCAGCCAGCCCCTTATATTCACCATCAGAAGCATCACTCAAAGTCAGATAAAAATCAGAAGCTTTTTCTTGGTAATCTACCAAAACATAAGCGTTAACCACAAAAGTGCCAACCTCTGCATTATTAAAAATAGGTAAGGTAGTGTAATTACCGTAAGTTTGATCCACCGTAACCATGGATTGATTACCGTCTTCTCCAAAAACTGCCTGGCTGTCATCATTAGTTAATTCAACTTCAAATATAGTACATTCTAATGAATCTATAATGATCCTACAAAACCTAGGAGCAAATAATTCAGGTAAACTAACAGGATAAAAGGCTTCTGAGTCTTGCTCCTTAGAGCATAAGATATATTCGTCTTCTACTAAATTCTTATAGTAAAAATCAACATGTATTAACGAGGTAACCCTATCGACCACGTCTATATAAAGTTTAAAATCCTCAGTATTAACCCTATTATATAAATCTATATCTATATATAAAACATCAGTATCAAGGAGATCTATACCTGAGGTTGTAGTATTTCCATTATATAAAAAGGCAAGTTCTTCAGTACTTAATTGTTTAGTTCCTGAAGTATTGGTCTCAATTAATCCACTATGTATTAAATTATAATTTGGCATATATTAATTTCTCCTTATACCGGAACTTCCCAATCTACAGTAATAGTTCCCGTAAATTGAGTATATAGATCAGGTTTAGTTTTATCTACTTTAGTATACACTTTTATTTCATCACCTGGTTTTACAGCTTCAAACACCATTGGTAGTTCTACTGAGTTACTATTATAAAAAGTAACATTATCAGCAGACAAATATAAAAAAGAATTAGAAGTGGAAGCAGCGTATATTTTAGGTAATCGCTCATTTAAGTCATACTCTTCCTTACAATAATTATACAATTTAACATTACTAAAAATAGCACTTCCATCATCATTGTCATTAGTAGATAAGTATGAATTCCCACCACCTAATCTGAGTAAAACCCCTTTATTATCTGAAATCCCCCAAATTGTAGTAGAAGATAGGCACTCAATACCATTTAAATACAAACGTAAAGTATCACTATTAGACATTTCTGTACCATCATGACTCCAGGCTAGCGCCACATGAAAAACATCCCCTATACCAAAAATGAAGTTACTTAAATCATACTCTGTTGAATCGACATATAGTGAAGAAAAAGAAGCTTTAACGTTCCCTATACCTATCTCAAACCACTGTGACCCCCTTATACTTAAAGTAATACACTCATCACTATTATTTAATAAAGTAAATATAGTTCTAGATGCCACTCTTTCATATATGTCCATACCATTAGTACCTGTATATAGTTTTAACCACATTTCTATAGAACCTCTCCTAAGACTAGTACCACTTAAAGGAATTTCTGAAAACTCTCCCCAAGTTAAACACAGCCCCTTGTCCCCATAAATCACCTCATCATAAAAATAATTTCTTTCTATTCTTATATCATCTAAAAACATGTGAAAACTTTCACCCTTACCTCTAAATACCATACCAAAAGAAGAAGTATGGGTATAACGATAATTTAATATATAATCTAAAGCCCCAGTATTAACATCAGCGTCTGGATAAGTATTACTGTACTTATCAAAACGGAGTCTGACCCAATTCCAACCAGTTTTTAAATCCATATCTTTAAAATCCCAAATCAGTACACTTCTTTGTAGATTAATCCAATCAAATGATTTGTCCATAATATTCTCTAATGTTTTTATCGCAGTCCAACCATCAAAACTGCCAAAAGCTATACCTCCTGAAGTTATATCTAATTTATTCACATCACTCACATATAGCCACATACTTAAAGAGTCTTTAAATGAGTAATTATCGTCGTTACCAAAAGTATCCCCTTCTACAAGTCTAATATAATCTGGTCTATTAGAATCAGGATAAGTTATTTTCAATGATCGAAATCCAACTTTAGTATTAATAACATCATTCTCTAAAACACTCATTCCAGAATCCCACCACCAACTGCACTCAGTAGGGCGGAAATAACCTGTTGTATATACCATTAATTTTTTTAAATAATCTATACCTGGAGCCACACCCCTATCCTCTACTAAATGGGCAGAGGGGTCTCTCCAATCGTAGGTAAAATTTTCTGCAGTAATTCTGCGAATAGCTACCCATTTAGAAGTTGCTTGAGCGTTTTCAAAACTAACATTACTTACTCCCCAAGTACCTGTAAGGCTAGAAGGTAAAGCCCTTACTTGTACTGTATAATACCCAGATTCAATTAAATTAAGTGAATTAGCTTGAGTAACCCACCCATCCGACACTATAGATGAAGCAATTGTATATGAAGATGGGCCAATGATATCCATTTTAACCAACTCATAAGTATCAGGACCGTATATGCTCCAACGTATTATATAATTTCCCCTAGCCAAGAAAACTGAGGATGTTAGTATAACGGGGCCTCCAGTATAATTAACATCTAAATACTCACTAGAATAAAAGAATGGTATTGAAACTTGATCTGGTGGTGTAAAAGATACCTCATTAGCGATAGAAGAAGGATCATCTGAATATTGAAAAAACTCCTCCCCATTATCCCATAGCTGTGAATATGGATACTCCCCATATAATTCTAAATTATGGCTTGTGACATTGAATAGATACCGTAGATCCAAACAAACTATAGGGTGATCTTGTGAATTTATTGGTTCATTATCGTCTGCTTGCCATATCTCAAATTCTCTTAAAAATCCACCATCTATTGTTATAAATTCAGTAGTATCACTTTGTCCTTCAACAGTCATAATTGGTGCTATAGCCGGCTTGGTGTAAGAGTATATCTCTAGTTTTATAAAGGAGCACTCAATTGCATTATCAAGGTAATGTTCTATTTCAGATTTAGTATTCCCTGTTACTTCGACCAAAGGAGTAAATACACCAGAAATAGATGTAGCGTATGAAATAGTGTAATCTGTGTTCATCCAATCAGTCTCTTCTGAGGTAGGACGATGAGTTAGCACAAATCTATTAACATTATACACACCGCCTAAATTTAAAGTAAGTGTAGGTTTGGGGTCAGTTGCTGGAAATCCCCAAGAATACTCGTAACCTTCATTAGAAGCATCCCCAGACAAACAATTATATGGGTGCCAATCTTGTATCCAGTAAGCATTTGGAGTGACTACCACATTATCAAATTTAATTTTCTGATAATTTAGCCCCCAAGATCTACCAGCCATAGTTCTTATTTGGAATGTGGCCACATTAGTTTGTTTAATTAAACTAACAGTATGACTTGCGTAATCATTACTAGTAAGGCTTTGCCATACAATAGTAGCCGTAAAAGTTGCCCAATCAAAAGTGGTTATCACCTTGTACCAATCACTGTTGCCTAAAGTAATTGAGTACTTTATTACCTCCCACCCATTAATTGATTTTACCATCCATTCTGGTGAGTTAGTAGCCAAACCTATCACCTCATCCCCATTACTATCTAATATACTAAAACCGCCCCCACCAATACCTTCATTATAATATGAAAATTCAAAGTTCTGAATCTCTCTACCAATTGATAAGTCATCCAAAGCTAATATTGGGCCAAAATCTGTTAGAACCTCTGTAGTAAGATACTCTAAACAAGAGAAGTCTACGTCATCCTCTATAGGCCTTATGCCCCACTCAGCTGTACCAGAAACAGTAGCAGCATCTTCAATTAATAACACGTTAGTAACAGTAACAGTTTCTTCAGGGAACCCCGCATGTTTATCAACAGAAAACTCAAAAAATACAGACTCCTCATAGGTAAAATCATAATTATTGTGGGCACTAAAAACTATCCACTCATTGTTCACCCTATTAAAATAAGATGCTGTAAAAGTATACCCTTGTTTCTCTACTTTAAATTTTGTAACATCTTCAATGGATGTGCCAATAAAATGCGTATAAGTTATATACGAGCTGTCTTTCCAAAAATATAATACAGGATTAGAAGAGGCTGCTTCATTACATCTTGATAGCCCAATCTTATGAGATCTATCTTGATTATAAACAAATAAGTATGCATTCAAATCCCCACTCTTTTTAGAATTAATACTAAAATTAACTTCTAATTCCAAAGAACAAACTCCTGTTATATTACTAGTTTTAAAACTACAAGAACCGTCATCATCATCGGCAAAGGTTATTTTTAGGGCCTTGTTTTCATGGGTAATGGTAGAATAAATATCAGTAAAATTTTCAGAATAGGCTTCCCAAATATAATCAGGAAATTCACCAGAAAAATTAGTCTGCTCTATGCCAGAAGCAATAGTAACTGGATATGTTAAATTGTTCCAACTTGCCAACCCTGAAGATTCAAATTCATAGTATGATTGTTCTATATTTAGTACTGTACTATAAGGAGCTAAATTAATAATCTCTGTATTGTAATTAGTAAGTCTACTTGGTACTTCAAAAGGTACCCATTCACAATTATACCCTCCTCCAGGCATATACGCCATAGTTATATTTGGATATATACCTATATATTGCAAATAACGTGCTATGTTGTCGCCACAAACCATCGGTATTTTAATCCAACGAGCATTAGTTTTATCTCCTACTGTAGTACTAACATAAGCTACTTCTGGTGGGTCAAAGCTATGTTTCCAATAAGCATACTGTTTTATAATTCTTACTTCATCTAAGCTACCTTTAAAATAAGCTTCCTCTATTCTACCTAATACTAATGAAGTAGCCCCAACATTTATCTCAACAGTCGTACCAATATACATACTGTCTTGTACTACACCATCTATATATAACCCCAAAGTACCATTAAATCTAACTAGTGCGATATGATACCAAATAAAAGTACTCATAGTAAATTTAGATTTTAATTCAAATAAACTTCCTCCACTATATAAAGTTACTACTAAATAGTTATCTACCCCAAAAATAAATGAAAAAGAAGAAGTAGAATTTAACACAGATGTACGAGAAATAATACCTTCATAACCAGTCCCATTTCTAAGAACCCTAAAATCAATAGTAAACTCCTCTGCACATAGATTAAAATCCTCAGACGTATTAATAGAGATAACCCCTCCATTAAACACAGCATGGCCATTGGGGGCTACTGGGCTATCTACCATACTAATAGTTACATCCCCTTCCTTTATTAAAATATGGTTAGAATTAGAACTATCAGTGAAATCTTCAAAATTAAGCAACAACACGGGTGCTGAGCCTTTCCACTCAACTTCATCTATATTGTTAGTATCAGAAGACGAGTAGTCAACATCTGAAGTCATCCAAATATTCTTTAAGTCGTTATTAGGACCAGAGTTTCTTAAAAAATCTATATTATGTAACTGTTGTAAATCAATTGCTAAATAATTAATGTAGTCCTCTTCAACAACAGACAGTTCACTATTACCTAAAGTATTTATTTCCTCTGGAGGAATAAAGTCTTCAGTCCAAAGTGCCACTCCGTTATTGACTCTAATTTCATCCATATAGCCTACAAAAGTATAATAACTATGGCTATAATTATAAAATCTTCCTATAGACGTGTGAGTTGCAGGGACTGATAAAGTATCTAATTCCATGCCGCTTGAAGAACCTATCCCATTAATATACACTTTTATTATACCTTGATAACCTACTAAAGCTACATGTGTCCATTCATTCAAACTAACTTTTAATGTAGAATATAGATACTGTGCCTCTCCTTCAACCCAATTAACAAAACATAATCTTCCATCATTCTTTATATAAAAATCCAACCCAGAACCATTAACATAGACATCCCTAGTTGAGAACAAAATGCCATAGCTATACCGATAAGAAGGGATATTCACCCATAAATCAATAGTAAAATCCTCCGCCCCAAAATTAAGAATTTCAGCATCACCCAAATCTCTTAAGCTAAGAAAATTACCACTATCAAACCACATTGCTGATAATCCAAACTTATGATTAGCAGTACGATGGTCAACCCCACTATTATATATCGTATATGTGTGGTAAGAGGAATCTATAATACTTACAGACCCATTTATTGCATCTGAATGTATTAATAACTTTTCCTGTTCATTAGGTATTGTATTGTAAGGATTAAAATCACCAAATTTACGACCAAATATTATCTTTTTAGATAAAAGTAATGTATGTAAAGTATCTCCTTTAGGAGGCCAGTAAACTATTAAAAATCTGTAGTAATTATTATTAGTAAAATACTCTTCATTATAAGCATTAGACTCTCCATATTTATTAATATCAAATTCTATTAGAAGTTTATTACCAGAAGATTCAGGATCAAAAGAGTCACCATATTCATTAGAACCATATACTTGTACTATATCAGGGGTCTGATAGGATGTACTTGCATGAGGAACATAATGAATATAATTTATTGCTCTTGCATTTCCTGCCCCAAAGTCGTACTTTACATAGCAGCTATACGCGTGGAAATAAAAATTTTGAGGTACATACGTAGAGACCGAATTTGCAAAAAGATGCCAAGCCTTAGAGTCTAAGGAATAACGTGAGTTTATACAACCATTATCAGTAAAAATACTCATATTAGTAGGTGCTATATCCCCAGTCTTAACAAAATTATGGGCCCAAAACACATAATCATTTCTATCTAAATTACTTATTAAAATGGCGGGTCTTAACAATTCGGACTGAGTATGTACTATTTCAAATTTATCCACAGGCTCACTATCATTAAAATCAAAGGCTATAAATTCTTGTGCACTTAAATAAGGAAGCGCTTTAAAAGTTACATTACTAGTGCTTACTTTCTTAGTCTGAATGTAGTAAGCATCTGAAGACATGTTTTCATAACGTATACATAATTTACTAACTCTGTCTGGGAAGGATGTTTTAGATATTGTATTAAAAATACTGCCTCCATCCTTAGTATTTAAAGAGATATAAGAAAAAACACT
>CAZRJS010000012.1:7328-8686 GCA_964600565.1 Candidatus Woesearchaeota archaeon
TATTCCCAGTAGTCTAAATAGGTACTATTAGAAAAATCATCTTCTACTATAATTGCAGGAAGTATATTACCAGTAACAGGGTCAATTGAAGTTTTAAATTTACCACTGAAAAAATCAACACGCGCTTGTATATAAATATTATAGTTATCTAATAAACTAAGACCATTATATAATTTAAAACTGTTTATTTCATACCTACCTGTATCAAATACTCCTAATTTCCAGTATTTACTAGATACTTTTTCAAATGATGCGGTATAGAGTTGTCCTACAGGAGTATTAACGTATTCAACATCTTCATTATGATGTAATGTTTTGTAATAAGACCATTTATAGTTGTTTATAAATTGGTATGATGGTTTGTTGTCAACCATGTTTTTTAAATAGTAAGAAATACAGTTATTGGCTATTTGGCCTTGAGCCAAGTATAAAGGGTAATCTTCATTTTTACGTACTATAGCCCCTGGACCTATTTCAGCATTAATAGTAGAATCCTCAGAATCAAATCTAATCCATGATAAAATATCTTCTTGTTTAAATAAATTATTAGGAATATCTACTATTAAATTCAAAGGGACATCATAGGTATTCTCTATAATAAGTTCTTTTGATTCTGTTACAGCACCTTTAGGTGCATAATCAGCACTAATAGTATTATAACATTCTAAATCTTTTATATATTCCGTAGAAATAGTAGCATCTAACTCTTTAAGTTTAAATATATCTTGTGACTTTATCTCAAGTTTAAAATATCTAGGACTACCAGCAACATGTGCCATAATCTTTTCATCATTATCCTCATCCGCAGTAAAGGATAGTTCGAACCATTCGTCACCATACACTGAACTATACATACTAACATTATCTAACAAAGACGGTTCTATGTATAAATAACTAAATACCTCTATTTCAGTTATTTTAGTACTTAAATGCCACTCATTGTGATATCTGAAGCCATAGCACTCAACTGGCTCAAAGTAATGTTTTAAAGTATTCATACGTTCATTCATTAATGTTTGGTACACGTCCCAATTAGTACAAACACCGTTTACATACTCAGGTTTCCCCCAAGGCCATGGGTTAGAAAAATAAATATCATCATACGATTCTTCTCGTTCTTGACCAGCATCCCCTTTATATAACATGGTGCCGTCTAAATCTACAGAAGTAAATGTTGGTACATACTTCCAATGGATCTCTTCAGCGTCCCCATTTTCTCCAAACTCCCCAAGATAGTAGGACAATGATAGATGTTTAAAATTATCAGATTCTTTAAAATAAATAGCTGTTTTATGTATTGAAACTTTTCTACCAGGTGGAAACAGTAAAGTAAATGTAACAGGATCAAATTCATAATC
>CAZRJS010000012.1:8786-12978 GCA_964600565.1 Candidatus Woesearchaeota archaeon
TGTCTGGTGTAGTTATACAATCATCCAAACATTCCAGACCATAAGCTTTATTTCTATGTACCACTATACGAGAAGGAACCCCCCCATAACAGTGTCCCACCTTGTGTAAATGCGTATCACGATGTAAATTAACTTCCCAAGTAACATCTAGACATGCAGCTACATTGTATTCATAGTCTGTTTTCAATTCTTTACCATGAACATTTAAGTCTTCTATATTAACCCTCCTACCTAAATCTATTTCCAACCTGATATTCTCTTGTATCCTACTACTTTTTGCGTAAAAAGATAAACCTATTACTCCTTTAGCCACCGGCTTTCCGATTGAAAATTTACCTTCAGGCATTCCAGCTACTTCAAAGTAGACAGCGTTTGGTTGACGTTGCTTCATAGAATAAGGGCACAGCACATTAAAATTATAAAATCCCACTAAGTCACCTTTATTTACCAACCAATCTACTTCTGTACTGTACGTTACATCATCAAAAGTATGTACGGCCCCTTTTTCAGGGTCTTCAATAGTAGCTTCATAAATTATCTGTGCTGAAGAAGTTTCAACATTATTCATTCTATAAGGCCTTAATAACACCACCTTACTAAAAGAAGAACTAAACCTTGACGAAGAAAACATATTCTCATCAACATCTTTGCATCTAGAACCATTAACTTTTATTAAAGTAAGCCTTCCAGAATCATTAACTGGATGTGAGCCATCTATAATTAATTTATTATTACCATCTATCTCTTCATAGTAATCTACATCAATAGGCCTAGGGGCATGAGTAGAACTCATCGACTCCACAAAATCAGAACGCCCAGCCTCAACTGTATACTGATTAGGGTTATGATAATAGGCTGTGTGCCCTTTATCAGAGTCTATTAGGGCATTTATCTCAAAACCTTTTAATCTACGGGAAGCTGAATAATCAAACCCAGAAGCAGGTGCTTTTCCTGTAGTTTTAATAGATACATCTTCCCCCAACCCATTAACAAACCCCAAAACCTCTGCAGCTGGTCCTCCTATACTCATTGACCCGCCTTCAGTAGGTGCCCCTGAATGTATTATAAATGTATTTTGAGTATAATCAAAAGTAGCTTCTACATAAGTATACTGTCCTATATCTACCAAGCTTATTCTATTTACTAATACTTTTGCCATATCACTACCAGTTATATTAGTAAAATTACCTAAATTTATTTGTTGATCACCATACCCATCTATATTAAGTACCAATTTATCATTAAGACCGGACACAGTTGTAAAAGTTTCTTTAGAAATACTTGATGTAATTGAGGCGCGTTTCCCAATACCTTCACAAGGATGACTATATTTAGAATAATAATCACACTGTGTATTAATACACTGGAAATAATCAGTAGAATCTATATTAATAGCTTTAATGGTAAAACGTATATCAGGTTTACCATCAGTAAAAGGGTAAATTCTAACATTATTAATATCTCCTTGCCAATATTGGGACTCACCGGTATTTATTATATAAGAATACCATTGATCATTTACAATTAGATCAAAATCTATAGATTTATGTTCATTCCATGAAGGATCAGCAACTGTCTGCCACATAAGTCTTCCTTTAGTAGGAATGAAATGCTCAGGTAGATCATCAGGGAGTGTTAATTTCATAGTAACTTTCATTATATGGTATTCTTCTGCTGGAATTGGGATAAATATATTAGTTCTACTAATATAGCATTCTCTGTCCAAAGCAGTACCAAACAACACTGTATCCCATACACCATATAAACATATATTAGAATAAATATCCCATCCATCAACATTACCGTTCTTACTAAAATCACTTACATACCCATGTAAAGAGTCATACTGACAAGTGGATACATTCTTAATACTGTAAGCGTCTTTTAGTAAATTATAATTAGTCTTCAAGGAGACGTCTCCTTACAAAACAACCAGCCATTACATCATTAGTGCACATGCCATCACCATCAAATATTCCTGGGCATAGGCCGCAAAAGCTTAGTCCACTGTCCTCACTATATTTCTTTGAAGAATGGTCTAATGTTTGTACACAAGAGTCAGAACGCATTCTGCCCAAATTTTTCAAGGCCACTTCTTGTCTAGAAATAAAATAATCATCAAAAGAAATTTTTCGTGTAAAACCACAGTTAACACAAGCAAAAACCATATATTTAGGTGCGTTTTTAATGTCTATCTCCCCATCTACCGTCATCATTATTTGTATATCTTTATTATATTCAAAAGTAGTAGCTATAGAATTTTCATAAAGAGTACCACCACATTTAGAACAACTTAAGTCTAACATATTTACCCCTTAATTATATTATTAACTTTAAAATTACCAATCGGTATTGTAGCCATACATAGGTTCAATAGAAGATCCCCACATACCACCCCAATACATAGGCATACTAGGATTACCTCTAACAGGTACTACCACCCCTGGGTGCCCACCAGAAATGTACCTAATATACATTGCAGGGTAACGTAAAGTAGAAAATGCATTTTCTTTATCTTGATATATACCATTCCCTGTACTTCTTGAGTACCACCTCACATGAAGGCCTATGCTCAAATTATAAGCCATCTCTCTGCGTTGCATCATGTAGTAAGTTCCCATACTGTATTGAGTTAAACTCTCTATAGCAGTATGACTATCCCCTTTCTCATCAAAACATGTGTACCTCCAAGCAAAAGTATCTCCTCCATAGCAGTGGTTACCACCAGAGCAGGCTTCTGTCCATGGATTACTAGCTATATAAGAATGCCCTTCTCCCTGCATTATAGGAAATTGGTTTATCGCTCCTAGTGTCGATACTAAAGAGTTTTTTAGCGCAAGACCTCCAGAACCTACAAATGTAACACCATTTTTAGTAAGAAGTTCCTGTAAGCCTGGCGGCAAAACCCCTTTCATAGTGGACGTTTCAGTTGCTTTTAAGGCTGCCTGATTATATAACTTATACTGTAGATTCTCCATTGCTGCCATAGAACCTGAGTCTAATACAGTTAAATCCTCATAAGTGTCAAAAACAAACCTACCCCTACATTTATTTACATAGATGTGCTCACCAGAAGAATTAGAAATACCATCTACCCCGTCCTTACTATCCACTTGCCAAACACTGTGCGCAAACATAGGCAATTCTGTTAAAGTTTTTTGTCCAGGTTCTCCCTGAGGTGGACCATCACCAGAAGTACCATGAGAAACATAATACTTTCTTTCATGAATAAATATATTTTCATTCCCATCAGTCAATACCTCCTCGTACACCTGCATATTTAATGCATTTACTGAATTGAGGTTCCTATCATATCTCCCTGAATCCTGTGTTACAGCCTCCATTGCAGCAATTTCCCCTGATGTCGGTGTAACCCTAAATTCAACGTACAAACCTAAGTCACCATTTACCACATAATCCCAAGTATTTTCCCATTCTACAGTTTCATTTCTAACTTCAAAAAAGGCACTATTATCCTTCGGCCCATCGTATAGCTTCATCCCCTGAGAGCTATACAACAAAACATCGCCTGTAACACCATCACATGACCTATATACAAATAGCTCTGGTCCATGAAAATAATTATATACTGCTGAAGTGGTAGAGGTACCCTGTGAAACCAATTTAGGTCCATACTCATAACTAAAACTAAACTTTCCTATAGTGCGCTTAACATTATCAAACATGAGACCTATATTTAAAGAATTAAATATACCACAAACAACCTCCATAAGCCCACCAATCTGAGTAAACTGACTCATATACTTGAACCTTAATGGGGCCCTTCCTAACGCACTTACAAACAAACTTACATTTAAACCTCGTTGAAAATAAGTCATAACTGAATCACCGAACATATCAAATGTTGCAATTAGCCGCTCCTCATCCTTAGCAACAGAAGCAGATTCATCATCATACCCAGTATCAAAAAGAGTTACCGCTTCAGACCAACCTGAATGGATATACTCATTTACTATCTCAACTTCTACACCGTCAACTTCCTCTGTAGGCCCATTGCCTTTTCCTATACATTTATCATACAGTATTACATTATAATCTTCCTCCAAACTCTCCCCATCGGCTAATTCGCCATCAGCATTATCTTGCGTA
Source organism: Candidatus Woesearchaeota archaeon (assembly GCA_964600565.1). GTDB lineage: Archaea > Nanobdellota > Nanobdellia > Pacearchaeales > GW2011-AR1 > CAZRJS01. The sequence continues at coordinate 12,897 of CAZRJS010000012.1, forward strand.
AGCCACTCACCCGCCCAATTGATGCCCCTCTTAGGGCCATCATTCAATTGTAAAGACGGATAACCCAAGTATTCTCCAGTAT
>CAZRJS010000012.1:13078-23553 GCA_964600565.1 Candidatus Woesearchaeota archaeon
CTCTTAGGGCCATCATTCAATTGTAAAGACGGATAACCCAAGTATTCTCCAGTATTAGCATCTTTTTGCGGGGCCTTAAATTTAATTATACTAGTATCCCCTGCAACAGTCTCATCACACACGAGTCTAAATTCTTTATTTTGATAATCATACTTATAATCAGGGTAAGCTAAATCAATCATTTTATGAGAGCCAAATACATCTCCATTTAAATCCAAATAAGTGCCTTTAACACCCCCTACAAAACCTTTATCCATGAACTGTGTAATAAAGTCTCCATACGACATACTTGCCACCACATTATTATTTCTTTCTATAGGTTTCCAAGCCTCTTGCCAAGCCCACTGAATAATTGTATTACCGCCCCCTACTGGATACGGTTTAAAATTATAGATAGGAGTAACAATACTTTCACCTATAGAAGATACATATTGGCCTACCGTCTTAGGGTAGCCTAAATTAAACTCATTTTGAACAGTTATAATATCTTCAAATCTAAAACGATTATTATAATCTATTTCCTCATTAATGTCTATTCCATCAAACTCGTTTGCAAGGTAAAACCCTAATGGGTTAATAACCCTAGGGCCTTTAGAGGTACAAAAAAAATCCCAAATAGGGTCAGTATCTGCAGTTATATCCGCTCTAGAAAACATTTGGGCAGCGGGCATTAAATGCCAATCAGTTACAGGCTTTTCTCCATCTGTCCTAATATAGGGTGCTTGATCCATAGTTCTATATGAACGTAAAACAGATCGTAGTTCATTACCAAACTGTAATATAGGATCACTTCCGGTTTCCTCCCAAATTTTTATTTGATAATTACTAACCCCAGCCCTTACTCTCCCATATCCTGAAAAATAAGGGTCTTCTATCATGTAACTATTAAACGTAAGCATTGGACAAGAACATGGTTTAGGTGGGCAGTATAGCCAAGGGGAAGCATAACGTTTATGGGGGCCCAACATACGCATATCATGTTGGCCGTGCACATTAAGGCCATCAGCATCTTTCTCCCTAAATAGCCCTATTATGCTTAAATCATAATTATCTAAATTTGTTACCTGATTATAAGTCGCATATCCTTGACAATCATTATAAGGCCACCACATAGCAGCAGGGTAACATCCCTTACATTCAAAATGATCTCCGCATTGTGGAGCATTCGATCTTAAACTACCGGTACTCTTAAATACCTCTGACCTAGCACCACAACACGTACATATAGGGAGATTTTGCCACCAGTCATACACTGCAGTCCATTTATAATATATCTCTACATCTGGACAAGCCGCCTGCTTAACCATACCTATAGGTTTAGTCCTTGACATAGTAAAAGGTCTACCAGTACTATCTTGCATAACTGTAGCTAAAGTAAGCACAAATTTATAATTCATAATAGTAAATTGCTCAGAACCACCATCAAACTCACCAGCTTCCAGATACTCTAAGTACTCATCATCTGCATTTATGTCCTCATAAGACCCTTGAATCATATTTGGAGGTTCATTGAAACTTCTTTTTTCCAAATAAGTCAAATCATTTATTTCCACCGTAGTATTACCATAACATATAGAGCTAAAATTTTCCATGTTTTTAGGTTTTATTAGCACTTGACCACTAGATAATTTACGATCTCCCCCATGAGCGGCAATTTCCATTTCGCACTCCGTGTACTCAGTAGTTATATTACCTTCAGTATCTACAGTGTCCCATCCATAGGTAATAACTATTTTTTCGGCTTCCCAATTTTCTATAACATTATTAATACATAGGTCGTTCAATTTAATAAGACAATAGCCATTTGAACCAATCGCTTTAAGTTCCTGCGGAGTTCCTGGGGTAGTTGAGAGTTCAAGAATGTATTGTGGTATAATAATTTTGTAAGTAGTACTACCGGTGTAATTTGACATACTTATAGGATCTTTGTGATAAACATCATTGAATGTATATGAAGCTTTTGTTGTCAAACCGGCATCCACAAAAGGCTGAAAGTAGAACGACATGGAACCATTGCTATTCATAAAAGTCCCAAAGGATTTCTCAAAATTAGGAATTGTTCTTCTAACCTTACCATCATCACCCAGAATCTGGAAGTCGTCTTGAAAAAGCATACCCCCTACTACTCTCTTAGTAAATGTTACTTTATCAAAGGTGAATACCCCATTAACCTCTTGAAAAACTAAAATAGTATTATTATTAGTATTATCAAATATCTTATCCTTGGTTAATACAGGTACATCCATTAAAAACGTTCTGTCCTCTCTAGGAAGAGAATTAGCTATAACCTTATCACCATCTATAGCCTTTATTGCATTCAACGTAGCATACAATTTTTCCTTGAAAATTTCGTAATTTTCAGCGCTTAACCACATCTGCATATCGTATATATTGTCAAAGAAATACAACTCAGCAGGTAGAATACATTGTACTTCAGAGTCACTGATATTAATTGCATAAGCAGTTGTGGAATAAAATAGTTTACCATAAATTAAAGCACTTATTCCTTCTACTAAATATGAGGTTTCAAACAACGAGCCCTCTTCACCATTATCCCCAACATGCTTATTAAATTCTGTTTGTATTATAGGCGACAGGGGAAGTAATTGAAGTGCCCTTACTAAAGTTGGGAACTCATTTAATTTACCAACTACTGCTATACCTTGAGTTAACTCTACGCTTTGCGTTTCAATAGTAAATTCATCAAATGAAGGCATAGACACTTTAACAGCTGGGATTCTGTAGTCCTCAAGCCTACCGTCACTACCAACAGTAGTAGCTATTATACCTCTTATTCCAGCACCACCGTCTACACAATCTGGGCCTATTTGAGCTCCAAAAGCATCCTTACCACATTTTCCAGAATTAGCAGTACCGTGCCAAGCAAAAATATCACCTTCATCCATGAATATTGCCTGTATAGCCTCTTTTGTCCAATTGTGCTCTCTATGGTAATACCTTAACTCATGTATCTGCTCTGCTAATATTGGATCACCATCTTCCATTTTTTCATCTATACAGTACTTCCAACAAACCCCAGTGTAATTTCTACACTCAGGCTTACACCCATTACACGGTGGACCATTCTCATGGGTAAATTCACTATAGATACTAGTGTCTTTAGGGCAAGAACACGCCCAATTACTCTTTAATTCCACAATACCTTCATCGCTAACCGTAAATATTCCTGGATCAGTTTTCCACCAGTAACACCTAGATAACTTAGCCCTGATATTATATATAGTAAAATTAGTAGGAAGCCTGTAACCAAATTCGGAAGCGATGGAAAAATGCCCAGATTCAAAAGTATCTAACTCTAGACTATCTGAAGGTTGTAGTGTGCCAAAGCCCATATGATACGGTGAGTATCCAGAACAAGTAGTATCAGTACCAACTCCATCACACTCGCCTTCATTGTACCCATTTATTACATCGAAATCCCAATCAAGTATCTCGTGGCCGCTGTCATTATCAACCCCAGTACCACTGATGGCAGTTACCCACTTTTTACCAGTAGCTCTATTACACACATGCCTTCTTGGATCAGGTAAAATACATCTTGCTTTTACGTCCCCAGGCGAGGATGCGTTATAAAAAATACAATCTACAGCAGTACCAAGCAGGTTACAATAAGGGGCATGAGCAGCTGGATTATCCGTAGCATAAGTGCATATTGTGTTATCGACATCCCAATATGTACAAACAGTTGGTTCGTTACTATGCCAATACTGACATTTATTTATTGCATCTGTTTTTGCCATTAACCTTCCCCGTTGTCAACGACCTCCATATTAAACTTACCAGTGGCTTCATCTACTATATAATGAATCTTTTTAGCCCCATCATAGTAACCTATACATCTTTGTTCAATCTTAAAGGAAGCAACGACACCAGGAACCATAGAAGCTTTATTTTTAATAAAGTAAGCTGATTTTCCAAACAAATCCCACCGTCTACCATCATACAACAGAGATAATGTTTTTATCTTAACTTTGGGCACCTCTCTCCACTCCATCTGACCCTCTTCTATTATAGACCCATTAATAAGTTCTACTTGCCATCCTCTTCTCATATAGATACCATCCTTTAATTATTATTTGTTGGTTTTTTAGCACCTTTTGAATAGCCATCAAATGCCCATCCAGACCCTTTCAAAATAAAACTAGACATTGAAATGACCTTCTTCATACCCTTTCCACAATTCTCACATTCAATAGTTTTAGTATGCATAGGTACTAATCTTTCTAAGGTGTTTCCGCATTCACACTCAAAAACATATACTGGCATATTTTAATTCCTTTAAATTATCTTGTGTTATCATTTCTATATTTATTCCATTATTTAATAAGTAATTAACTTTATACTCATCATCTGCTTTTTTAAATCCCTTTACTTCTATATATTTATCCTCGGTTGGTAAGTAAAAATCTGGTGTGTAAGTCCTTCTCTTACCCTTTTTATCAAGGTACGGGAATGACTTAGGCTCATAGTACCAATCTATACTACTATCGTCTAAAATGGAGGCATACTTAGCTTCTAACTTAGATCTTAATTTGATAGTGCCTTGATTAGGTGAATTATACTCAACAATGGTGCCAAATCTATTCTTGGCATTATAATTTATTACTGCTTTCTCTGAAATATTACAACGTCCTACAAGCTCGTTACGTCTTTTAGTTTCAACTTTACCAAAAAATTTAATAAATCGTCTTGTTATAGTGTGCCTATCCATTCCATCCAACTCCTTAGAAATACTGCCTAAACTTAAGTCGCTGTCAAAATACTGTTTAAACATGGTATATTGGTAGTCATAATGGTCTTTACACTTTTTTGACTTCATAGTAAGATGCTGATTTAAGTTTTCAACATATACACCACATACTGGACATTTTTCACAATTAGAAAGATCACGTTTCGACTCCTCATAGCAATTGTAGCATAAACCCCCTTTGACATGAGGACTATTCGTTGTACCACACTTAGTGCATTTATCATAATGCTGTGACCACTGTCCAAAATTACGTGCCTCTACTCCTTTTGCTCTATTGACGCTATTTCCGTAACATCTGGTACATAGACCTTTTGCTACGTGAGGTATTGTAGTAGTACCACATTTTGCACACTTAGTGTATTTTTTTGCCCACAGACCTACACCCTTTTTCTTATCAACATACCTATGTACCTTATAACACCTACTACACAACCCTTTTCCTGCGTGTTTAAAGTCAGTAGTACCACACTCTTGGCATTGACTATACTTCATTGACCACTTTTCGCCAGAAGTGTAACTAGCTTTGCCGTGCCTATTATGACCGTGTATATAGCTATTACCGTCCTTAACTTCTTTACCACAACCACACTTACATAGACTCATATTTCCCCTCCATTTTTTTTTATTAATTTTACTTGCTTTAATTAATATAAGCAGTAAAGGTAAAAAGTCAAGTACTAACTACTAATACATTTTAATCTGCGGTGCTAATAGAACAGTAAATACCCATTTAAACTAATGCTTAATATTGGGGGCTAACTAAACTATAAATATACCTTTTACATCTCTATAAGTGCTTGTAATCACTCAACTATAATCGAAGTACAATCGCAGGTTAACGGTAGAATTTGCGCCTGTTTCTGAGCTCCCAAGTCGAATTCCTGTAAAAATTGGATCTGACATAAGACCAGTGTTACCTATACTTTCACTATCATCTGCGGTGGATACTACAAGTAGATTAGCTTTTGTATTATATAAGTATACAGGCGCGGTATTATCGTCTATATCCCCAGGAACTACATTAGGCCACCATTCAGTACCATTTGTCGCACCCGTTCCTGCTGTATTATCTGGACCAACAGTTCCAAATCTAAATTCAGTGTCATTATTGCCAGCATCATGGTGACTAAATGTACCATGACTTTGAAGACCAAACTTTACAGTAGACATTTCTACCGCTCCAGCTTCTATTTCAAATACTACACATTTAACACTAGACTCAGTACTAACAGTAACATTACCATAATTCAGGCTTGTTATATTATAACCATTGGGTTTAGGCGCAGTACAAATTACACGAAATTCGTCACCAGCATTAAAATCATCTGAACCTACCGGATTAAATACAACTGATAAACCTCTAGTACCTAATTGTGTAGCAACCCCTGAAGAAGTCAGAAAAGGAGAAGAACTCATCTCGCCTCTATCTGATGCCCATACATACTCAGCTGTTCCAACTGGGCCTGAGGGGTTGCTGCCACCAACATAATCTGGCTTCTTACACCCTATAGTCCACGCAGGACTAACTTGATTAAATACTGCATCAGTAAATTTAACCATTAACCCGTAGTCGCCTACTTTGTACCAATATCCTGGAAAAAGTAACTCAGTACTAACAGTTGAAGAATCACTACCTGTTGACACCCAAGATATTCTAGGGACATTACCGTTCCCACCACCCATAGTTGAACCATTAGTTACATCTACATTTATGGTGTAGGTCAAATCTGTTGGACCATTAAATGCACCCCCAGTAACCATAGAACCATCGTAACTATTAGACCCATCTTTTGTTGGAGTACCAATACCTCTTGGTGCTACACCAGCCTCACTATAAGAGTCGTTTGTAATGACTATTGTGTATGTCTCATCCAAAAACCCTAGATAGTCTCCTGTAACAGTTATATCTCCTGAAAACCCATTATCATCAGCCAACCCTCCTGGATTAAGTAAAGTTGCAAAACCTAAAATTGCTGAAGCATCATTTGACTCTCCAGTAGTAACTAGCACACTAGAAGAAGAACCTAGTGTACCTGAGTATATCTCAAAACAATTGCCTTCAGCTTTGTCATTAGTCCAAAGACATTTAGATGCCCCCCATCTATCACCAACTTTTAAATCATGCATCTTCTCAGTAATATCTTTAGCCACAAACCTTGGATCAAGATTTGTGCCTGAGTACATTGTTATATATGGACCAGTATCCCCATCTAATGAAACATACAACCTGTTAGATGTAGGTCCTATAGTAAAAGTATCTCCTACACTAGCAGTCGCTCTACAAACACCTAGTGTACCTTTATATGCACTCCCATTACCATCTGTAACTTCTCCACCAGCGTCTGCCGGAAAACTAATCCATCTTGTAATCGCTGCCATTTTTAATACCTCCGTTTATAATCATAATTATACTTCTTAACCGCTATTGTTATGCCGTTGGATCTTCTATTGTAAAGGTATACTCCAAATCTGGCATAATATTCCCCGCAAAATCTTTAACATTTCTTAATCTCACAGTAAAAGTCTTATCGTAGAAAAATGCAGTGCTCTGAGGAGAAATTATAACAGGCAAATCTACATGGCCTACAGGTGTTATTGTACAACCTAAATTAAATGATGTAAAATCAACAGTTTTAAAATCAAAAGCTGCCCCTGCTAATCCAGGACAAAAAGCCAAATTGCCTGCTTCTGCTCTAACTAATACCTGCTTATTAGGCCCCCAATCAACCACCTCATTCAGCTGCAAATCATACCCATATAGAAAATAAAACTCCTTTTCTTCTACTTCACCTATAATACTCTCAGCATGAAGAGAGTAATTTAATACCCCATCAGAATAAAAATCATCTAATGGATCATAATACATCCGTTTGCCATTTGGTATATCCTCAAAATAAACCCCACTTGCTTCAACACCTTCAACATAAAAAAAAGTATTGTCTGTGTCAATAGGATATAAATAATCTATAATGTCCACCCAAGCAATTGAAGACGCGGTTACAAACTCATCTATATCAACAAAAAAATCTCCAGTGAAAAGACTTCTGGTTTTAAAATCAACAAAGGTCGTACCAGATACACCTAATGCTGCAGAATAAACATCCGAAGGCATGTAGGTTATTGCCCCTGAAATAGAAGTAAAATCTGCTTCAAGTATACCAGATGTTCCAACCCTTGTATTATAAATAGACGTGTTCACATACGAAGTTCCTGAAATTGCTGTATAAATATCATTATATACTCCAACTATCCTACCATCGCCCCGCTCTACATCTACTTCTATTGTTTTATAAGTATCCATAAAACAACAATAAATATCTGCTGTACAACTATAGTATCTTACAGCACAAAAGTGAATATCTACATCTACATCGTCACTAATAGGCACTAATCCTAAGGCCATTCTAAAATCCATAGGTGTATCATTAATTTTGTTATAAGCTTGAGGATTCAAATACCATTCTGTTTCTATATTATATACAAAATGATTGGTCGCCATTAAAACCGTATCACATGACATATCTAGTTGTTCATATGTTAAATCGGTTACCTCTAAAGTATCAACAATGGAGGAATAAGCCACTGACGAAGCTACCGTAGTTACCTCTACATGAGTACAATCTTCCTCAATAAGGTCTGCAGTATAACTTGAATAATCCATAAATACTGAAGTTGTAGCACTATCAGTTGTATTATAAACTACATTAGAAGCTATATCCTCCTTATGTAAATCTCCGCCAGATACTACAGTAACAATTGTAGGCATCTCACGATACTGTGCACGTCCAGACACCATAGTAATAGTTGTAGGCACTTCACGTCCCTGAGTGCAAGACGCTCCTACAAAAACAATTGTAGGTATTTCATGAGCCTCTAGTTGCATAAATTATACACTCCTTTAAGTGTACTGATAATGTAATGTAGTCACAAAATCATAACTGCCTGCAACAAAATCATCACCCATATTTACCAACCTAGGTAAAAATGCTAAATACTCCCCATATTCCCCTGCCTTTGTAACAAATATTAGATCAAAATCACCATAATATTTTTCTCCCCCCTTTAACACTGCATCATTACCTTGTGGAAAAACAAGACAACTCCCAGTATTAAAAGTAGGATAGTAAGCGGTATTCTCCACATTTGATCTATAAACAGAAGCATCAACTAAGTAATGCTCTTCTGATAATATTTTATTAATAGTAGTAGCATGTGTATCATCATCCCAAGCAGTTAGCCTACAATCATATGCCTCTCCAAAAGTAACTGTAAATATTATAGAATTATCGCCATAATGACGTCTCTCTATCGGAGTTTCAGACCCATCAGTTATTGCAGTCCCTGAAAATTGATGATACATCAAAGTACCAGATGTTGCTACACCATCACCTACAACTGTAGAAAAATTAACATCAAAATTCATTATAATAGAATCATCTGAGGTTAAATCTGTTGTAAACTCCCAACCAGAAGGGGTTGTACCTTGTACATAATAATTGCTTCCACTATAAGTTGGAGGAACGTACTCAGAATAAAGTATTTCTGCTCTATACGGTACGTATTCAATTTCTGGAATTTCTAGTACTTCAGGTATTACCTCTGACTGTGAATACTCTAAATTCTGTGTTACTAAACCACTACAAGTATTAGTGTATATGGAATTTCCAACTACACATGGTGAATTACTAGAAGAATAATTATAATTAAAGTAATATTCCCCAGTCCCAGAAGCTACAGTAAATTTAATTATTTGATCAGAGACCATAAAATATATATTTCCGTCTTTATACATACTATTTAACACAGCTATTGACGGACAAGCAGCGCCACTCTCAAAATAATCACTGATGACCTCCCAACTGTCTAAAGCAATGTCGTATTTATACATATCACTAACGTTTAACTGGAATAAATATAAATAATTATCATCAGCTTTACATACAACATTATCATAAACAAAACTAGTTGGAAATTGAGTAAGTTCTTCCCATAAATCTCCTGCAACACTATATCTAAAGATACTATTGGAAGGAGGCCCTGAGGATAAATATATATAACCATTTAAAAATACAAAAGAAAAATCATCAGCTAAATAGAAACTAGGATAAGTTAACACTGTGTATGTATTAGAAATAATATCTACTGCTATGAAATAATCACCTAATAAATACATAATATCTAAAGTATCGTCTAATAACATATTTTTCATCATACCAGAATCAAATATGTATGGGCCTTCATTTAATGCAGTTACCTCACCAAATAGACTTCCACTGTGCATTGTAGTGTAGGATGTTTCACTTAAAGTATTCATATTATATAAATAACTAGAAGAGTTCCCGCCTAAAGAATATATGTCAGTACCATTAGCAACAATACTTGACCTGTATACACTTCCATCAGTATACCATGGTAAATATGATACACCAGAACAAGCCGTGCCACCAGAATATGTAGTTTGCAATGGGAGTCTATAAAAATAATTATCATCCAAGTCTGCTGTATCATTGAAAACACTAAGGTAGAAAAAATTGTTGTCTGAAGTAATACTATTTTTATACTCTGATAGGCCTATCTCAATATTTTGGTGTATATCATAATATAACGTAGAGAGGTTAACTGGATTAAAATCAAAACTTAAAAAATCAGCAGCAAAATCTATTACACCTCTAAAACACCTGTTATCTACTATAAATGTAAATTC
>CAZRJS010000013.1:0-8077 GCA_964600565.1 Candidatus Woesearchaeota archaeon
TGGTTTTGTAGATGAACACTGACCAAAAGAAATATTCTCATTATTAGGACCAGCACAAAAACTTGAAGAAAAAGGATTCACAATTAAAGTTCTTTGTTCTGACCAATCTGAACAACCTAAACTATTACAAGCTTTTATTTTCCATTTAAACTCACCAATTCCAATATATTTCCCAAATCTACTTGTAGAAGATACATTAACCTCGCCATGACCATAACCACTATCAACAACAAAAACATAATAATCAATATCTTTCTCATTTGGAAAACTCCAGCTAAAATAAATCTGAACATATTCTCTCCTTAAACTATCAATTTTATTATGAGTAAATACAGTTAGATTAGAAGGAGAAACAAGGGATATCATTCCAAAAGTTTGAGGATTACTTATTTCTTTTCCAGTAATTTTATTCCAGAAATCTGGGAATGAAAAAGCAGAAACAAGAGATAATGATAAAATTAATATTAAACTTAAAATTAAACTAAAATAAAAAATCTCTTTTTTCATAATTAAAATATAAAAATAAGTTAATAAATGTTTTTAAACTATATTTTAATATACATAATCTACAAATGAAATAAAAAAGAAACCCTTTTTTAGTTTTTTTTATTTACTTTTATTACTCTTAAAATTTATTGGATGTTTAAAACTACTAGTGAATTTAATAAAACAACTAATTCTACTCCAAAAATTAAATTGTTATTGTCTCTTATTTTAATTCTTGTTATAGGGACAATTTTTTTTATGTTTCTTCTTATTTCAAAGATACATTATTTAATTCAGATTGGATTTTTTATTTTAATTTAGATAACCTGTTTTATTTTGGCAATAATTTTTCATTAGAAATATGCTAAAGCAATTGAAAAGTTAACTGGTTTTAGTTCTATTGAATTATTCTTATTATAGTCTATTTTTTATCCTATAACATTAATTATTTCTCCGATTCAATTAAATAAAAAAGCATAATTCTAAAACAAAATCTATAATTCTGTAATATTTTTTTATCTAATTTAAGTTTCATTAATTTCAATAGTTTTATTTCTTGAATTAAAACCAGATTTTATTCTTACGGATTTTTTAAAATAATTTTTTAATAGTTTAAGAAGCTCTAAATTTGCCTTGTTTTCTTTTGCAGGAGATTTTAATTTAATATTATAATTATTTCTTGAGATTTTTTTTATATCTTGTTCTTTTGAATTAGGTTTTACCTTTACTTTTATCTTCATCATATTTTTAATCTATTTTTAATAGTGTAACTTTTTTAAATCATAAGATATTTAAAAGATTATCTTTTAATAAGAGTGAAGAGGTAAAAATGGAACTAACAGAAAACTGGGAATATATCTTAAGTGGGCTATTAATTTTATTTCCTTTAATATTAATTATCCTAGAATTAATAGAAAACAGAATTAAAAAAAAGATTGAGAAAGAAAAACTAAATAAAAAGAGATATTATCTTAAAAAATTAAATGAGATAGATTATTCTAATAATGATTCAAATTTAAATCAAATTAATAAACTTGCTAAAGAATTATTCAAAGACATATTTCAAATAAGATATTTTCAGGGATATGGAAAATTAGAAAAAAACTTCTTAAAAAAAGGATTTTTAAAAGAAGCAAAATTTTGTGGAGATATTAATAAATATCTTTACTCTCAAGAAAAACCAGATCTAACACAAATAAAAAATCTTATGAATTTATTTAAACAAATAATGACAAAAGATGATAAAATAATAAAAAAAGAAAATATTTTTAAAAGATTTCTAAACCTATTTCACATTAAGAAAAAAGAACTCAATAACAACCAGAACTAAAGAATGAATTTATTTTTATATATAATTAAAATATTTTGTATTTATAAAAAAGAATTCAATCACAAAAAGTATAAGGGAAAAAATAAGCAAATAAACTGATAAATTCAAAGAAGTTTTTTCTTTAGTCAATCTTAATATTTGAGAAAAAGATATGGCAAGTTCTGTTGAATCCTCAACTGAAAAATATTCTCCTCCGGTCATTTCAGAAATATTCTGTAAAAAATTCTCATTAAGCTTTGAAACGGCATATTCTGCCATACCCCCTTCCTTAGTTCCTATAGCAACAACATGAATTGCAATATCTTGATTATTAGCATAATTAACTATTTTATCTGCATTTCCTAAATTATCTTGCCCATCGCTCATCAGGATAATTGCCTTATTCTTATAACCTCTTAGTAAATTAGAAGAAGTTATAATTGCCTCATAAATATCTGTCCCACCATATTCACTTAAACTTATTTGAGAAAAAGAACTAACAAGATTATTTTTATTTTCTGTTATTTCCTGTTCTATATAAGAAAAACTTGAAAAAGAAACTATCCCAATTTTTGTTCCAATAGGAGTTTCTTTTACAAAATTAATTGCACTTTCTTTCGAAGCAGTTAATCTATTAGGGTAAAAATCATCAGCACTCATACTTTTTGAAGTATCAATAGAAACAATAAAAGAATAAAAACTTGAACCTTTAAAAGGGCTAAAATGAACATCCATCCCTGAAACTGATAAAATAAGAAAAACTATAATCAAAGAACTTAAAAAAGGAATCATAAAATTTCTTGAAAAAAAATCAATCCCTTCTATTCTTGAAATTGCATCAAAATTTGCAAAATTTAATGCTCTTTTTTTTCTGTTATTTAAAGTAAAAAAATGAATAAACCATACCAAGGGAATTAAAATTAATAGAAATAAATATTGGGGCGCATTAAAAGAAAAAAACATTTTATAAAGATTGATAAAGCCTTTTCTTTAAAAAAATTGCCATAGGAGTTAAAAAAGATTCAGAAGTATTTAAGTCAAGATGATCTATTCCAGTTATCTTAAAAAATTCTTTAATTTCATACTCTTTTTGCAAGGCATAGGCTTCATAGGATTTTTTAGCTAATTTAGGATTAACTAATAATTGCTTTCCAGAATTCGAACTTTCAACAACAAATTCTCCTGCAATTTCTGGGAGTGTTTTATCTAAAGGGTCTGTTACTCTTATAGCAATTGTATCAAATTTACTTGCCAAAAAAGTCATCTTTTTTAAAATAGATTTATGAATATTTAAAAAATCAGAAACAATAAAAATAGAAGAAGTATCTCTATCAAGATAATTTATAGCAAAATCAAGAGCTATATTAAAATCACTCCCTCCACTATAATTGTTTCCATTTCTAAGCATATCATAAAAAAAATTTAAATGATAATTTCCTTTTTTAAAATTAGCATAATTTTTTATTCTATCGCTAAAGAATAAAAAACTAATAAGATTATTTGATTCTATAATTAGGGTTGCCATTGCAGCAGTTACCTCTGCTGCAATTTCACATTTTAATTTTTTCTGAGAACCAAAAACCATATTACTCCCTGAATCAATTAAGAAAAAAATCTTTAAATCTTTCTCTTGTTTAAATTGTTTTACTAAAGTTTTATTTGACCTTGCACTTGCTTTCCAATCAATACTAATAGCATCATCTTGATAAGGAGAATACTCTTTATATCCTTCAAATTCAAGTCCTTTTACTCTAAAAATAAAATCAAAATAATCTTTTCTATAAAAAAATTTATTTGCAACTGCCCTAAGGGCAGATACACTGCCAGGAATATCTAAATTTAATTGACCTTTTTTCATTTTTAGAGACTCACAAAATTTAAAATATCTTTTATAACTTCATCTGAGGTTACATTTTCTGCTTGAGCCCTATAATTAAGAATAATTCTATGTCTTAAAATTTGAAAGACAACATCTTTAACATCTTGAGGAGTAACATACTTTCTCCCCTTCATTAATGCTTTTGTTTTAGACCCTATAAATAATCCAATACTTGCTCTAGGAGAAACACCCCATTCAATATATCTTCCTTTATCAAAATCTTTCTTTCTTGTTTTCTCAACAATATCCAAAATATAATTTTTTACTTTATTATCTATATAAATTTTTTTAGCAAGCGCCTGCATTTTTAAAATATTTTCAGGATTTAATATTTTTTTAACATCATACTTTTCAAATTTAAGGAGATTAATATTTTTCTCCATAATTTTAAATTCATCTCCTCTATCAGGATATCCCATTATTAATTTAAATAAGAATCTATCAACTTGTGCCTCAGGGAGATTATAAACTCCACTTGATTCAAGAGGATTATTATTTGCTACAACAAAAAAAGGAATAGGAAGTTCAAGACGATCTCTTCCAATAGTTACTTGTTTTTCTTGCATAGCTTCTAATAAAGAAGATTGAGTTTTTGGAGGGCTTCTATTTATCTCATCTGCAATAACAAAATTTGTGAAAAGAGGCCCTTTATTAACCTCAAAACCTTTTGTAGGGGTATAAGTTATTATTCCTGTAATATCTGTAGGCAACAAATCTGCTGTAAACTGAATTCTTTTAGAAGAACAACCAGAAACCTTTGCCATTGTTTTTATAAGAAGAGTTTTACCAATACCTGGGACACCTTCTATAAGCACATGTCCATTACAAATTAAAGAGCAAAGTAAATTATCTAAAACTTCTTCCTGTCCAATAACAACTTTCCCTACCTCTTTCCTAACCCTCTTAATTAATTCAGTTACTTCTCTAATCGGTTCATCAAGAGATTTATCTTTTTTATTAGACATTTGAGAAGGAACTTTTAAACTAACACCATTTAAAGACTCATAATAATCCACTATTTCTTTTAATTCATTACCTTTAAAACCATTTTTCTCTAATAAATCGGAAAGCATTTCCAATGAATAATTTTTTTTCAAAGCTTCTTCAACCCATCTCTCCATAATTTTATCATTAAACATTTTATACCTCTCTTTCTTAATCATAATCAGGTTTATTCTTACTTAAATCTTTTCTATTAATAAAACCTTTTTTAAGTCGAATCTTCCTATAATAATAATATAAAAATCCCCCACTAATAATAGATGCAGAAACTATAAACATATATTTGTAAAATTTGCTTTCAGAATCCCCCTTAAACTTACTTTTTCCAGAAGATACAATAATCTTTTTACACGCATCTACAGCATTATTAGCTTTTTCAAGTGCTAAATCAAAAGATTTTTCTCTTAAAAAATTTTTTGCTTCCTCAATTAATTCTGTAAGTTCTGCACATTCTGGATTTTCTAAAATAAAATCAAAAGCAAAAAGTAACCTCTCTTCAATTTTACTAATATCTCTAATTTTTAAATAAATTTTTCCCCAATCATTATATTTAGGGGAATTAACAGTTGCATTAACTGTAATTTCATAAGTTCCTTTTTCAACTAAACCTGTTTTAACAAACATAGTTGTATTTATTTGCTCTCCTATTTCTAATTCAGAAAAAATATTATCACTAAATCTAACTTCAAAATCTTTCATTAAAACAGAATCTTTAGCGACAAAACCAGATAAATTTATATCATGAAGAATTTTACCCCCATCATTACGCAAATAAATTGGAACAGCTATTTCTTCATTACTAATTAATGAAACCTCTCCTGGCAAAATTAATTTTAATAAAGCAGGAACTTCTACTCTACTACTACTTGAATAAAAAACTGGTGGAGGAGCAGAAGGATTTGAAAACTCTACAAAAAAATCATTGCTGCTAACATTTGCAGAACCACTTGAAACAGTAACACTAAACATCCCACTATCAGCCTGTGAAGAAGAAAAAGTTAAATTCCAATCATCTATACGATTAAAAATATACGTCGCATTGCCTGAAGCACTAAAATTAATAATTGCATCAGCATCTTTTTCTGAAGAACTTAAATAATAATAAGAATCAAAATAATCATAATCAGTAAAATAATCCCCTAAATCCATCTTTATTGTTGTTGTATAAGCAACAGGTCCTTTATTATCAATTGTTCTTGTAAATGCAACTGGATAATTAGTATGGGTAATATTTAACATAAAAGTTCTATTTATTGAAAAATTCTCCTTCTGTGCCGTTGTTAATCCTGAAGAATTTGGATAAACTTTTATTGTTAAATTTTTAAGATTTCCATAGCTTTCATCAGTAAAATTAGGGGTAAAACTCCAACCAACATTTGAATTATTTCCATAACTATCCAAACTCTCTCTTAAAACAAAAGAGCCATAATTACAATCAGAACTATTTTGATAACTGCAATTTATTGAATTAATCCAAAATTCATAAGTTAAATTATCTGCAACAGGATGATTAACTGTAAAATTAAGAACACTTGTTTGATTTTCTGTTAAATTGAAAACAGAACCTGATAAAGGATAAACAAAACTAGGCTTGTCATAAATATAAATCCAAAAACTTCCTGAATCATTTAAACCATCTGTATCAGAAACTGTTAAATTAAGATGATAACTTCCTGCTAAACTATCATTAAAAGTCATATTTAAAATTCCTGAGGTAGTATTAAAAATAGATTCATTTCCATTAATAAAATCATCCCCTCGAAGAAATGAAATATTAAAAACTAAAACTTCCTGACTCTCATTCCCATCTTCTGTATCACTTGCATTAAAATCAGAATAAACACTGGTATTCACAACACTTGAAATATTATTAACACTGCTTAAAACAGGATTATGATTTATCTCATTAATATTTAATACAAAAAAATGATTTCCTTTATATCCAGAAGAATCATTATAATAAAAAGTGATATTATACTGTCCAACAAAAGATTTATCTGGGGTAAAAGAAGCCTCATAACTTAGGAGAGTATCATCAGAAGGATGAGCACCATCATAAGTAAAATTTAATAAATTATTTATTACTTGCCCATTAGAACTATTAATTACTGTTGTATTTATTATTGATAAAGATTCTTGATAAAAACCATTGCTTGCCTGCACAGAGGGAATATCTAAATCTTCATCCTGAACCCAAATATAAATTTTAGTAATATTATCTTCTGTGGCATTTACAATAATATTGCTAAATTCAGTAGCATTATCACAAGTTAAATCATCAAAAGATAAATTATCCGGAATATTATTCACAGTAAAATTAAATTGGGTTATGTTAGTTAAATAACCATCACTAACAGTAATATTAACCCAATGCAAACCAACATCTATATCTAAGGGGGATATATCTATTTCACCAGTAGTAGAATTAAAAGTTGAGACAAAATGAGTAAAATTAACACCTGATTCTAAAGTATAAGAAAAAGTTAAAACATCACCATCAGAATCACTTGCATTTTCACTTAAATTCAAATACAAATTTCCATCTTCATTAATTGAAAAATTTGTTGCTAAAGATTCATTCCACTTTGGATAAGCATTGCTCTTAACTGTTAAATTAAACAAATCAAAACCCCAATTAGATTCATTATCTCTCGCAGTTATATTTATTGTATAATTTCCTGATTCACTTGAATTAGGGGTAAAAACTAATCTTGCCTGAGTTCTATTTGTTCCATCAACAGGATTATTAAGAATTTCTAAACTAAAATCACAAATAACTAATTCCTGAGTTAAATCTGAATTGTTTAAAATAGTATAATTAATTGCCAAAGACTCATTAAATCCACCATAACTAATATTTTTGTCTGGAATTAAAAAATCATCATCAGTAATGTTAAAATTAACAATAGTTAAAGCACTTATAGATGCATTTACATTATCTATATCAATAATATCTGGTGTATCAGAAAGAATTTTATTTACAGAAATATTAATTAATTCAGAAACTATCTGGTTATAAGTAGTATCATTAACTGTAAAATTAATAGTCCAATTTCCTATTTCTGTTTTATTTGGAGTTACATTTACATAAACACTTAAAACATTATTTTCTGCATTAGAATTATTTGTTCCATAAAACCAGCTCTCATTTATCCATAAAGGGGTGTTATAATTTCTAAGTTCTGCATCACTCTCAATTATGAGATTACTATTAGAACCTCTAGTAGTTATATTTATAACACAAATACCTTCTTCACTTTCATTAAAAAGTTTATTCTGGCAATCTGATACATTAACATAAAGAGAAGAAAAAATTTCAAAAACAACAACATTACTATATAATGTAGTTTTATTTTCTTCATAAGAACTACTTGAACAATAATCATGTGGACATAAATAAT
>CAZRJS010000013.1:8177-22210 GCA_964600565.1 Candidatus Woesearchaeota archaeon
ACACTCCCTCTTTTTTCATTTTTATCTCTCATTTTTTTTCATTTATTTTGGATTTTTTTAATTCCTCTAAATATTTATGAATAGCTAAATTAACAAATTGCTTTTTATTTGCAAATTTAAATTTATTTTCAGATTTACCAATAAATTGTTCTACTTTGCTTAGAAGAAAAGAATCTACTTTTACCACTGCACTTAAATTATCTTTCTCTTTTTGTCCCATTTAATTTGTTACTTTTAATTACTTTTAATTACCTAAAGTAACTATTTAAATATTGTTATTGAAAATTTCTCCTTATATTTTATCCTCATACTCTTTAAACTTCCGTTTATATCTCAAAATTTTGATTATTTTTATAATAATTATTATTATTAAGATTAAAAGAAGAATTAAAATTAAGTGGATTATATTTATTTTTTTAAAAGAGGGTTTTTCTTCAATACATTTCCAAGGACAAGGACCCCCACAATCAATTCCTTCTTCTCCCTGATTTTGCATTTCATCAGAGCAAGTAGGACATGCTATACAAGGACCGCCACAATCAACAAGCACTTCACAAGAACCATGATGACAATTTGTTATATTATCATGACAATCAGGATTTTCAAAATATTTGCACATTCTTGTCTCATAAGGTTTACCGGTAATTATATTGCAATTATTTAAATCTACACAATCTCTAATCTGGAAACCACATTTATCTGGTTTAAGGTAATTAGCAACACATAAATCTTTTATTGTTTTAGCATCATATTTAGAAATTTCTCCTTTATCAATTCCCACATCTATTTGATTACAAGTATTCCATAATCCACATACCCATAAAGGGATACATTCTGAAGTTGCTCCTCCACCACCCCCCCCACCAGAAGAAATAGTAGGAAGAGAAGGGGCTCTATCAAGAACACTAACATTCCAAAACATAGTGTCATTTAAAAGTCCATCTGTAATTGTTGCATTTATAATATGTTCCCCCGCAGCATCATAACCAAAAATATAAAAAAGCTCTTCAACAGAATTTCCAGAATCATACTCAACTAAAACATTATCAAGATACCAATAAACATCAGGAATTGTGTAATCAGGATCATAAGAAGTTATATTTAAATAAGTTGCAATACCCTCTTGTGTTTCAAAACTTAAATTTTCAGGGTAATAATCTGTGATATAAGGTGCTCTGTTCAAATCTGTAACAGTTATGCTAAAATTCTGACACTTTTCAATAGAATCTCCATTTTGAGAACACAATGAAATATTAGGATGAATATAATCAATTCCTAAATCCTTAACACATAAACTAAGATTATGTATACCTAAATGACTATTATTAAAAGAAAAATTCATAATTCCTAAACTTGATATATCAAAAAAATTCTCTCTATCTAACCAGGTTAAATTAAAGGTAAAATTTCCGCTTGATTCAGTTCCATCTTCTATATCATTTACTGAAACAACTTCATAAAAAATAGAATTTTCTCCTTGTGACCAGAAAGTTTTAACACCTATATTTTCCACATCAGAAGGATTATTTAATTCTATAACATAAATATTAGTCTCTACAGAATCTGAATAAACCCCATCATCAACTGAGATTGTTTCTAAATAAGGATTTTCAAAAGTTCTAACATAAGATTTATTTAAAATTCCTGAAACAATATTCGCATTAACAAGAGTTTCTCCTCCAGTATAAACCATTGGTGAAATATAAAAAGGTTTCATTGGTTGTATAATAAATTCTAGAGAACCACTATCATTATTTAAAACCCAAAAAGCATAATCTAACGATTCGTTTTCACAAACATAAATACTTGAATTTATTCCCTGAATAACAGGAGCAGAATATGTTATAACATTAAAAATAACCTCATCAGAATAATTATTTCCAGATGAATCATTAGCATAAACCTCTATTTTATTATATCCCCCAACAACAGTTATGTTTGGATATAAAGAAGGAATGAAAACAATTGAGTTATTTATTAAATCTGTTTGATTTCTAAGATTGTACCACCAAATATCAGGTGTAAAACCCAAATGAGAAACATTTAAAGGAATATGATAAGAAGTAGCAGAACCAAAGCTATAAGAGATATTTTCAGGACTATAAATAAAAACTCTTGGAACAGAAGAAATCTCTATGGAAATATCTGCATCTGAACTTTGATAAGCAGAAATATAAATAAAAAAACAATTAATAGAAAATATTAAAGTAAAAATTAAAACTTTCAAATAACCCCTTTTCATTTAAAAAACAATAAATAAGATTATAAAAACTTAACTTCTTTAAAAATTCCTAGAATTAAAGATACTTTTTACTTCTTTAAAAATTTAATCAAACAATTATAAAATAAAATTATTAGAATCAGAAAACAAAAAGATTCAAATTAAGAGATATCCATTACTATTAAAAAAAATATGAAAATTATGAATCAGAAACTCATGGTATCTTATCCCACACTAAAGTGAGTGGTTTGTTTAGAGTCCGGGGAAAATTTTTTACAGATTTTCTCTGGTTCTGAGTCAGAAAATAAGGGACAATTACGAAGGAATTCCTTGTTTTCTGCATTAAAAAAGTTATTAAATAACTATACAAATTTATAACCTCTAATTAATAAAAATTCATAAACAAAATTTTAATAAATAATAGCTACTAAAACAGAATCAATATCCTTAAATCTAATTTTCTCTTTATCAGAAAATTCTGCATTATCTCCTTTTACAATAAAATAAACTCCATATTCATCTGAATTTTTTTCAACCACTCTATGAACAATTAATCCCCCTTGTTTTTGATAGTAACTAATAATATCTCCAACATGAATTCTCTCTGGGAAATCTGGCTTTATATTCACTCCTGTAGAATTCTCATTTAATACAGGAGACATACTTCCAGAAGGACTATATCTGCTTAAAGTAAAATTACTAATATTAATCACAAGTTTATTATCTTTAGAATAAATATTATCTTCTTTAATAAAATCATAAGGAGATTTTGTATCATAAGTTTTTAAAAAAATCACATTGGAAGTAATTTGAGGATTAATTAAATAAGCTACAAAAAAAAGATTAAATATTAGCACTGCTATAAGCAATGAAATCTCTATCTTTTTTAATAAACTCATAAAAAAACATGGCTAAAGACTTTATAAATCTTTCCAATATGTTACTACTCAAAAGTTATTTTTTAAAGATACATTTCTTAATATTGCTCTTTCATTTATTAGATTAAAATTAATAAAATAAGATGAAAATATATCCTCTCTTTGAATCTTTTTAATAATTAATATTATTTCCTATTTTTAAATCTCTTTTTCAAAAACAAGAAAATAACTAAAAGGATTATTAATAAAACAACTCCAATAAATACTAAATAAACTAAGTTCTTTTCTTGTTTAATAAATTTAATCTTAACAAATTCACTTGAACTAGCCCCTTTATCTCTCCCAA
The DNA here is from genome assembly GCA_964600565.1 of Candidatus Woesearchaeota archaeon. Lineage (GTDB taxonomy): Archaea > Nanobdellota > Nanobdellia > Pacearchaeales > GW2011-AR1 > CAZRJS01. The sequence continues at coordinate 11,623 of CAZRJS010000013.1, forward strand.
AATAATACAGAGTTATATTTGCATCATAAACACCTTCTATAAATTTACTAGTATCTATATATCCATTGATATTACCTATTTCAAAAGGTTTTAAAGATTCAGTGGAAGTCCTGATCTCAGTTATTTTTTTAGAATTATTAAAAAATAATATTTCTGCATAAACTCCATCTATTTTATCATTCCAACCATTTTCAACTTCAATATTAAATTTCTCTAATTTATCATTAAGATTAACTTCTTTATCATAATCATTAATGTAAATTATTAAATCACCTATTCTAAACATAATTTCTTTACTAATTAAAATCCCGTAATCAATAATTGCAGAGGCATTATATTTCCCTGGAGAATAAAGACTTGTATTAAGAATTTTTTCCAAACTTATATCTTGATTTTTTCCAATAGCTCTTGATTTCATTAAAAGAGTCTCTATATTTTTATTTTTAGAATTTATTTCTATTCTAGGATTAGCAGTTAAATTTTCTCTTCCTTTATTAGCTAAACAAAGTTCAAAAACAACATTATCTCCCACATTTGCATTATTTGATTCAAACTTTGTTATCTCAAGATATCTTCCTGGATAAGGAACAAAAATATCAATAGCTACCTTAAGAACTATTGCAGTCCCTATCATATTCCTTACTTCTTCATCTGGCTTTTCTGAAACAACTATTAAAATCCTATGTTTTCCTGGTTTTTCAATATTTTCAGGAAAATCTAAATTAACATTAAATCCTCCTCCTCCCTTAAGGTTATTTTTATCCAAGGTTATATACTCTTTCAAATCACCTTCAACCGAAATTCCAACTATTCTATCAGCACCAACTCCCCCAACTTGATATTTAAAAGTATTTTTATAATCAGGCTGAAAATTAAGCTCTATTTTAGCAGGACTCACAGATAAGGCAAATACTGAATTAGAAAATAAAATTATAAACAAGAATAAAAAAAATATTCTAAAACCCTCTTTTTTAGTTACCATTATAAATATAAAATGAAATTAAGTTTTTATAATTTACTATATATAACCTTAGTAAATTAGAATGATTATTAAGTTATATTATAAAAACTATTAAAATTATAAATTAGAAATATTAAAATTAAAGTAATATTAAAGGATTACTCCTTAGCAAATTTACAAAAAATTTATAAGAAGGATTAAATAATAAAAATAATTTTTAAAGAATATTTCTGATAAATAAGTCTTGTAAATTCCCTTATTTTAATAATCTTTTTATAAAAACTGCTTTTTATACAGTAAATAAATTTTTATAAAATAAATATTTTCTTAATAAATTCCTAAAAACTTATACAAAAATTTTCAAATAAATTTAAACGATAAAATATTTGACATTAAAAGAATTAAATTACTGTTCCTGTAGCTGTTATTAAACTTGTTTTATTTCCTGGAAGTGCATCTTGAGGAATTCTAACCTTTATATCTAACTCCAAACTATCATTTGCATTAATATACTGAAAAATAGAACAAGCTAGAGAATCAGAAGTATTTATCTGTTGAAAAGAAGAAAAATTATTAGTTGAATTACAAGCATTAGGTTCTGTTGCATTACTTACAAGTTTTATTTGATAAAGCGGGGTTATTAAAGAACCTCCTATAAAATTTGAAGCAGAATTATTTGCTCTTAATTCAAGACTTACATTTGAATTCCCTTTATTTTCTAAGAACAAAGCTTGCGTATTTTCACTCCAATTTCCTCCATCAACAGTTCCATCTGTATCAAGAACAGCAGATTGATTTGTTTCATTAACTGCTCCTTTACCCCATCCAGTAGAATTAACTGTAAATTCTATACTTGCTTGTGATTCAACATCCAGATAAGTTTGTGCTGTATCTGATGCATAACCTGTAAAAATTTTATTTAAATTTTTTAATGAAAAAGCAAAAATCAAGATTGCAAGAACTAATACTATTACTGAAAATGCAAAAAACAAGTTTTTTTTATTGAATTCCATTTTAATTATTTAGTGTATTTATATCTGTTTTTTCTATTGAAAGTTGAACCTGAGCATTACCCCCCCCTAAATTATCAATAACCTTTACTGTATTAAAGTTCTTATCAGAACTAAAATTTATAAAAAAAGCCGTAGCAATTAAAATAAAAGATATAACTAAAATAATTGTCGCAATTTTTATTTTATCCATTTTCCTCTTTTATATATTATATATAATATCTTCTATTTATAAACTTTATTGAAATACAAAATCTATTTTTTAAGTGAATTTCTTTCAAATTTAATCAATTAGATTATTATCTCTATCTAAAATAATATTATTTTTCTATTAATTTATCCTTCTGAAATAACACTTTTTTAAATATTAAAAACACAGGAATTTTAAAAAAAACCTTTGCTATTGTTAAAAAAGTTCTATAATATCTATTTTAATTTTCTATATATCAATTAATAAATTATATTTGAGTAAATCACATTAAAGTTCATTTATTATCTCTATTAAACTTTACAAACAAAAATTCTTTAATTCTTTTTAATTAATCTTTTAATAATAATAAACCATACTATATTCATCAAAATTATTGCAATTATTATTATGATTAAAATAGTTTTCATATTAAAAAATCCCTCTCCATTAATTACAACTCTCCCAGTAAGTCCTGAAATATCAATACTATTTTCAGCTATTTTTAATTGAATATTTCTTTCTTTAGATTCTTGGCCATATCTTAAAATAAGTTTACCTTCATAATCCCCTTTATGAACACCAGCAGTATCCCAGTAAGATACTATTTCTTTTTTACTTAATGCCGGAAGATTATAAGTAGGAGATTTAAAATCAGCCATAATCTCTCCTTCATTATTATAAATAATAATATTTAAATATGCATTTTCAACATCTTCTGACCATGCATTTTCAACAAGTGCATCAAACTTTGCTATTCCTCCAAGGCTAAAATCTTTTATATTAATTTCTAAAACTTTTATTGCCCTCTCTCCAACTTTAAAAGTTTTCTCTAAATTAATTTCATTATTATCATAAAAAACTGTTGCTTTAGCAAGATAATTTCCAGGATTAACTTCAGAAGAATCCCATGTAACAGATAAATCATTTCTTTTTAAACTATCTATACTTAACGAGCCTGTTTCAAGGGTTTTTATTTTTTCATTTAAAGAAGTATAAATATCTATTCTTGCTCTTGCATCTACAATATCTAATTTTCCTCGATTAATAACAGGAATAACAAAAACTGTTTTACCCTCAGAACCTATTGCCTGTATTTCTGCTTCAGCATATTTATTAGGATAAGGAACATTAACATATAACTGAGTTACAACAGAAACTGTTGCTCCAATAAAAGTCCCTTTTTCTTTAATATCCTTTGACATTTCCAGAGCAACTATTTCTCCTTCATGTTTTCCAGGTTTTTTTAAACTCGAAGGCAAAGTTATTTTATAAACAAAAGATTTTGACTCCTCCCCTGCACTAAACTCAGCATATTGTTGCTCAAGGACAATATACTCTGCTAACTCTCCTTGTAATGTAAAAACAACTGACATATCTTTATGCTCTGAATTAAGAATTGTGAAAGAAATTTCTTTAGTTAAACCAGATTCAAAATTAATTGTGGTTCTTGCAGGAGTAATTCCAATAGCAAAAAGATTAGACATACTAAAAACAAACATACAAAAAATTCCAATTATTAAAAAGATCTTCTTATCCATTTTTTCTCCCTTCATAAACTGAATTATTTTTTTCAAAATCTTTTATCTGCCCTATATCAATTATCATTCCAGAGGTTATTTTACCACTTTGCTTCTTTTTCTCAGTAACATTAAGTTCTGTATTCCCTGAATTTTTTAATTCATATTTTTCTTTTTTTTCACTAAACTCAAGCCCAACCACCTCGTTTATAACAAAACTTTTTATCTCACTCTCTCTAAATTTCCCCACAACTTTCCAGTAATATTTCCCTGGTGCAAGTGTAACATAAGAGTTCTCATTTAAAAAAAATGGATTTAAAAAATCTTGGTTGGTGGATAAAACAATTTCCTCACCATTTGCAATTTCAAAAACAAAATCATTATTAGAAATTGTCATACCACTTACAGGAATAAGACCTTTTGGTGCTGTAGAGAAAAACAAATAAATTAATAACATAAAAATAAAAACACCTTCAAATAGCAAAACTTTTTTTTCTTTTTTTGTTAAGGAGATTTTATTTTTCATTTTATTCAGCTAAACGTGATATAAAGGTTATATTTGATGATTTACTTCCTGGTGGCTCATTTTCTGGAACTATGACTAACAAATCAATTTCTGCTAAATCATTTACATCACTCCAATTAAAAAACACTATTGCGGTATTATTCTCTGGTGTTATAGGTATTTGTGTCCAATTAATCTTGCTTAATGAATTATCAAAAGCTCCTTGCTCACCAGATTTATTATCAATTTTATATCTATAATTATTTGAATTTCCTCCAACACTATTCCATAATTCACTTGCATTTAAACTAACATTTATTAAACAATTACCTTTATTTTCTAATAAAAATGGAATTGGATTATCATTACTTGTGTCATTTGTCTGAGTTATATTTATAGAACCAAAATTAATAGTATCATTAAGTAATTCTATTGTGAGAACAGAATCAACTGTAAAATTCCACAAATCTGTGTAGTTTCCATAACTAACTCCTGAATCATCACTTGCTCTAACTTTCCATTGATACCAATCTTGATTATCATGCAAACATTTTAAATAATTAGATTCACTAATAGTATAATTCTCGTCACTAATTCCGGTAATATCTCTTTCCAAATCAACACAACTACTGCTTCCTAAAAGGGTTATATTAATTTGATATTTTAAACTATCTTCATCAGCATCACTTGAAGTCCAGTTAAAATTTGGTGTTCTGCTTATTATATTTGCTTCATCAGCTGGATATTCTAATATAACTATTGGTAATGAATTTAATATTGTTAAATTACTTGAATTGCCCCATCCACTTTGTTCTTGCCCATCTGCAAAATTCAAACTACAGGACCAATTTTGAGATTTAGTTGTGTTTCCTGATTTTAAAAGTGCATAAAAATAAGTTCCATTAGCATAACTGCTTGTATATGCAAGAGTTAAATTTAAATCTCCATTTTTATACCATTTAACTGTTGCATTAACACTATCTTCATCAATATCATTTACCAAAGCTGAACAATTTAAATCAGAAGTTGTTTTATTTAAACCATCTACACTAACTAAACTAACTATTGGAATTTCAGGGGGTGAATTAGCTTTACTAAAATAAAAACCTGTCTCAGTATCATAAGAATTAGAAGAAGTTCTTCCTGAAAATATTCCTAAAATTGCATTAATAATATAATTTGAAGAACTTTGATTATCCCCTCCACCGGAAACAGAGTATGGGCTTATTGAATAATTTGAGCTTGATATCCCTGAAATAAAATCTGTAATAACTAAAAAAAAGAGAAATACAATTAAAAAAAACAATAAATTTTGCCTCATTCTATCTAATTAATCCTAACTTATTAGCTTCTTATTGCGCAGCTGTTTGCTGAGTAGCTTGTAAACATTCTGAAGCAATTAAACTAATTGTTTTATTGTCCATTGTCAAAGGAACTTGCTGACAGCTTAAAGCTTGTTGATATATAATACTTACTGCTTGTTCATAACCATATTGAGCACCTTGTTGATAAAGACCTACATCTTTCTGAACTCTGTAATTGGAATATTCATTAAATCCAATATAACTCAATGCAACAACAAGCAATAAAATTAAAATAACAACTAGAAGAATTCCTTTATTTAATCCTTTATTTGCCATTTTATCTCCTCTAATTTAATTAATATATAAAATAAAAGGGGATTTATAAATTCACCCTTTTAAAAACTAAATATAAAAATAAACAAAAATTTAAAAACTCAATTAAAAAGTTTTACATAAATTAATTTAAAAAGTTTTTACATAAATTAATTCAAAGAATTTTTATATAATTAAAATTTAAACTAAATTAAAATTAACCTAATTTAATAATAACACTTCCACCGAGCGACTTAGTGTAGCGACTAAAAATTTAATATAAATAACGCGTGCGAAGTTGGGAGTTCACAAGAAGTGATTGTTATATTTAAACTCGTTTAAATTTTAGGATTAAATATTATTCTATTTCATTTATTTTAAATTTCAATACCCTCTTTAATTGCTTGTTGAACAATTCCAATTTGAGTTTTCTTTTTTTCAAATTCTTCAGGGGTATAACATAAAGGTTCTATATTCAATGGAAAATATTTCCAAAATTTATATAATCCAGAAATTCGTTTAGTAAAAAATACTCCTTCAAAAGCTGGAGATACAAGGAGAATATCATAATCACTATCATCTAAATAATCTCCTCTTGCTCTTGAACCAAATAAAATAGCTTTATCTATCTTCATTTTTTTTCTAATATTTTTAACAAAAGTTTTTATTTTTAAATCTGTTTTTTTACCCATTTTAATATCTCTTTAGCAGTATCAAGATAATCAACTACAATATTTTCATCATACAAATCAACAGGCGCTGCATTAGCAATATCAGGATATCTGGAAATTAAATATTCTGGAGTTATATCCCTTATTCCTGAAAGAAACTTTTCTGGAATTTTTAATTGTCCTGCAAGATAAATTATAGAATGTCCTGGTTTCCCTCTTTTATTCTTAAACATATAAAGTGCTTTTAGGGCTTTCTCAACTGATTGATGAGAATTAAAAGCAACACCATCAAATTCTTTTTCTCTAAATAATATTTCTGCTTTTCTTAAATCTGCTTCTGCTTGTTTTATCCAATTTTTTATTTCTTCTCTCATCTTAACAAAAAGAAAGATTATTTTAAATAATTAACTATTCAAAATATTAACCCAATTTAATAATAACCCCCTATCAAAAGTGATTGTTATATCCGAGATAATATAAATAAAATCAAAAGTTTTTTGCTTTTGTTTTAAAAATTTCTGGTTTAGAAATTTTTAAGATTTAATTAATAAGGAAGAATTTCTAGATATTTTATCCTTCGAAAATTTATCATAACAAATTAATAACTTCTTTTTTCGTTAAACCTGCTTGCCTAATAATTTCAAGTAAAGTGCCTTTATCTATTTCACTATGATTTGGGACCACTAAAACCCTTTTATATTCTTCTAATTCTTTTACAAGAATTATATGACTCCCTTTTTGCCTAACTATTTTAAAACCTTGTTTTAAAAGTATCTTGATAACTTTACTACCTGATAACCTTGGCAGTTTCATTGTTTTTCACCTCAAAACTTGTAATTAAAATATTTTCAGAACTAATTCCTTCAGGAATACCAACTTCTTCTATATAAAGTTCAACAGCTTCTTTTAAGTTTTTAATAGAATCTTCTAAGGTATACCCCTGACTAACAACATCTAATTCAGGACATAAAGCTACAAATTGCTTTTCTCCTTTTTTAATTATAACTGTGAAATCCATAAGAAAAATAGGAGACTATAATTTATAAATTTAACTTAAGTAACTTAATAATTGATTCTCCAATAATTTGAAGCCTCATAACAATAACATCAATTAATTCAAGATTAGAATTAAATTCTTTAAATTTTTTCCTTTTTGTAGATTCTTCTATTTATTCAATTGTCCTTAAGATATCATTTAAATAAAGTTTATATTTTAACATATTTTGCATCATTTTTTAAATACTTAAGTTCAGGCTTCAAATCTTTTTCAATAACCAAATCAATTTTCTTTTTAAATAATTTTTCTAAGAAATTTAAAACATAAAGATATTTATCAATATCAACTTTTTTAAACTCAATTAAAAAATCAATATCACTCTGAAATCCTTGGATTTCTTTAATAAAAGAACCAAATAATCCAATTTTTTAACATCTCTTTTTTTTTAACTTTTCTTTATTTTTAATAATTTTTTCTTTATTTAATTCCATTTTATTGCTATATAAGAATTATTTAAAGAATTAACTATTCAAAAGATTCTTTTGTTCTTTTGGGATTCTCTTTTTTCTTTTTTTTAATTTATAAACAACATGCAAAGGGAAAAATTCATAATAATTTTTGCTGTCAAACCAGGCACATTTAAAGTGATAAAGTCTTAAACCGGTTAATCTACTTAATGCCAGTGCATAAAGCATAAGTTGTGAAATTGGTTTTTCCTTATTTGCAGAAGGTTTAAAATCCATAATGTAAATTGAACCATTTCTTATCTGGATTAAATCAATATGTCCGGTAATATATTCATTATCCTTTAATATAATCGGGATATCAAAATTAAGCTCATGCTTATAATGCTTTAAATCATTGCTATTTAATAAAACAGGCACCTCTGTTGCAATTGTTACTGTATCATTTGAAAGCATAAAATCCTGAAGAGTTTCATGTCTTAGTTTATTATTTACAACTGCTTGCATAACAAAATTTGCTATTTTCACTGCTGTATTATTTTTTGAAATAATCTGAACTCCACTAAGATTAAACATCTCTTTGAACTCAGATGACCTTTTTGTTGGATTTTGGAATAATTGATGAGGACACTCTGCAATTACAAGGTTTAAAAATTCCTGCAATGGTTTGAATTTAAAATGCCTGAACTCTTCATTTAAAATTAAATTGGTTTTTGCTAGGTGATATTCAAAATTATAAATTTGCTGATGTATAAGTTTAGAACCTTCTATTAATTCTTTTTGAGAATATTTTTTTGATGCAAACTCCCTCATTCTTATAAAAGGTATATATTTTTTATATTCTTTAAGCCATTTTAATATTATAGAAGGAGTAATTGTTATACCATATTTTTCTGTTATTTTATCTGCAACATCTCTAAGAGTATTTAATCTATTATACAAAGTTAGTGAATCCATTATAATTCTTAAAGGATAAGTTTTGTTTTTTGTGATTAAAGGAGTTATTTTCTTTTTGCAATTTTTGCAATAATATAATTGTATTGTTTCATATTTCTTTTTTCTCTTGCCTCTTTTAACAAGTTTACCTTGGCAATAAGGACAATAAATTAATTTTCTATAATTATCCTCACTCTCTTCTTTTATAATTTTCTCAACTATTTTTTTTTGAACTGAATTTTTCATTGTTTCTTTTTATGGTACAAATCAAGTATATAAACAATATTTTCATCAATTTTATAAAAATAAGACAATCTAAAAGGTTTAATATATAATTCTCTTATTCCTTTTCGAACATTTTTCATTGATTTGCCTATTTTAGAATTATTTTTAATTTTTTTAATCTGCTTAATAATTTTTTGTTTCAACAAATTATCTTTAATTTTATAAAAAGTATTTTGAAACTCTTTTGTGAATTCTATAACTACCATTTTTTAAGCTCTTTTATAAAATCATCAAATTCCATTCGAATTCCTTCTCCTGCTTCAATTTTTTTGTAAGCTTTTTCTATTTGTTTTGCAAATTCAAAATCCTCTTTCATTTGTTCAACTAATACACTTGCCTTTTTAATTATAATTCTCTTATCATCCTTAATCAAAATCAAATTATCTCCTTCTTTCAAATCTTTTCTCATAGATACAGGAATCACTATTTGTCCTTTTGAACTCATACGAGTGATATTAACCTCAACCATAGTAAGATACACCTTACATCTTATTTAAATGTTTCTTTTTTGTCCTTAAAAACTCTATCCCATGCTCTTCTTAAATTAAGAACTTTTCTTTTTTGAGTCTGGTATTTTATTAAAAATCTATCTAAAATCTCTTTAAATTCTTTATTTTCAGAAAATTTCTCTCTTAACAAATCTATTTTAGTGATTATATTTGCAATTAAAGTAATGGATTCTGTGATTTTTTTATGTGCTAATTCTTTTGAATCATATCTATCCCCATAAGCTTCTGCAATTAATCGAGGTATGTTTTCTGCAATAGATTTTATCTCTTTAATATCTTCTTCTGATTTAATAAATTCTAAATTAGTTAATTCATCTGATAACTGAATTGTTTTTTGATATACTTCCAAATCTCTGAATGATTTAATAAGGCTTCTTACCCGATATTTATTGTAATCATAATCCATTTTTATAATTAATCCTAAACAGTTTATATAATTAATTATGTTAAAGTTTTATAGGTTTATGTTATTAAATTAGGTTATTAAAGGGGATTATTAAATATTTTTACTAATAATAAAGGGATTTTTAAGAGTATAACATAAAGGTTTTTGTGATTATGATAAACAGGGTTTTTATAGGGTTTTTGTGATTATGATAAATTAGGGGTTTTAGGGGTTTTATATCTTGAGATAGGATTTTATATTCTGAGAGGTTTTTCATATCCCAAATTTAGAGTTAAAAATATCCCATATTTTTAACATTTTAAGGGTTTGTTTAATAATAGGGATATAATTTTTTAAGGATTTTCTATTCAAAAGTTCAACTTAAATTAAAATTAACCTAATTTAATAATAACACTTCCACCATCAGAAGTGATTGTCATATTCCCTTCAGTGGTATTAAGAGCAGGACCTCCTGAATAATCTGGATTAACATTAAATGCTCCTGCTGTTCCATTTACCTCAAACTTCTTAGATGGGCTGGT
>CAZRJS010000014.1:0-9222 GCA_964600565.1 Candidatus Woesearchaeota archaeon
CAACCTGCAACTTTAAATTCTCCAATTTTAGATTCTAAACAATACTCTTGCCTAAAATCAGCACAAGGCTCAACAGTAACTTCTCCATTATAACAAACTAATCTAAAATATCTGCTTCCAGGCAGATTATCTTTAACACCCTTAGAATTTACACACCATGACTCTCCATGTTGATAGTTTTTCCCCTCATATCTGCAACTTAAATCCCTGCAAATATTAGTTCCATAATTTGGCTTAACTTTATCCTCTCCTCTTTGATAACTCTTACAAGTACTTCCAAGATAATAATCACAATTACCACAAGATGCAGAATCTGCATTTCCTGAATCAGGATTACAACTTTCAGATTTTGTTTTTATTTTAGACCAGTAAATTTTATCATTTATTTTTGAAGCATCATATATATTAGCAAGATTTCCACAAGAATCAATAAAATAAACCTCATCTTCTCCTTCAACACAAACTGTTTGTTCTGTTGGCCCGCAATTAGTTCCAAGAGATTCATCTGAACATAAATAATCTTTATGAAAATCTATATTTGTAGAATTTGAAGATTGCTGCATTTTTCCACAATCTTCTTGTGTTGTGAAAATACAGGTTTTTTCATAATCTTTTTCAAAAACACATGCACCTTTAGATTTAGAAGTTGATGTTGCAATGCACTGAATTTCACTTGAGATATCAGTTCTATAATTTGTTTCTAAACCATAAAGTGCAGAAAGTCTTTTACATCTTATTTGTGTTACAAAAGCCGCTTGATTTCCAATTAAACAACAACCTAAATTGCATTGAGGAATATCACAATCTGCTTCATCTTCCCAAACTCCTTCAGAATCTTCACAAACTTTTTGAGGTGTATTTTCCATACAAGAACCTTCTTGACTATCATAACAACACCCTAATCTACAATAACTTGTAGCTTCACAAGAAGTGGGAACTTTTCTGTGAGAATTATCACATTTTTCCAAAGGTGCATTTTGACACCATGCCCCATCAGTTGTTTTTTCACAACAATAAGTTACATCTGCTTTAACAACTGAAAAAATTCCAATTAATAAAAACAAAATTCCAAAGAACAATAATAAAGTTTTTTTCATTTTGTTCTTTTTTTGTTTATTAATTTCGTTTATTTCTTTTTTCATTCTACATATCCGGGGGGCCAAGCAACACTACGTGATGCAAATTGAAATTTATTTTTTGTATTTCTATTAGTTAAAATATAAATTGTGCTTCCCTCAGACTGTTTCTTTTTTTCAACCTTTAAATCTCTATAATAATTCATATAAGTTGTTGTCTCTGCATCTCCATATTTGGTTTCCCAGTTCAAGATACTATTTGCAATATTAACTAACTCATAAAGATTATTATTAAAAATAATTTTTATTGAATTATACATTTCAGTTTCTTCATTTTTCAGGGTAATAGTTTTATTAAATAATATACTAATTTTTTCTGGTAATAATTCAACAATTGTTTCTCCCTGACTTATATCAACATCATATCCTTTTTCTTCATAACTTTTTTTTAAATTATTAAAACATTGAACTTCTAAATCTTTTATAGAATTCTTAATTTCTTTTTCAATAGATTTCTTTAGCATTGGCTTTTGCATTACACAGGTTTTATAATATTCCATTGTATAACAGAGATACTCTATTTTTTGATTATTATAAAGAATATAATGTTCAGGAGCTAAACTTCCTCCTTGTAATGAAATTTTATTTATATTTTCTTTTAATTCTTTTTCCATACAAGATTGGATAAAAAGATAAGGATTTTCTTCTTTTGGAACAGGGGAAGTGAGTTTTGGATAAAGAAAATAAATTAGCAAACCAATTAAAATAATTAATATGGCAATTATAATAAAAATAGTAACCTGTGCTCTTTTATTTTTCATTTTTTTGTTAAGTTAAAGAGGTTTATAAATTTTGATAATTATTGAGTTTTAATTTTAATTGCGCATCCTGGATTTAAATTATCCCAAGAATCTTTACACTTAATATGATAAGTTTTTCCAGTTTTCCAATATATTGAATGTTCATCAGATAAAGCAGTAGTCATATCTTGTATCTCCTCTGTTTCAAGATTAAAATCACATGTGCTAAAACTAGAATAACATTCTGCTTTCTCATCTGTTATAATTACTAATTCATTTCCTTCATAATAAGCCCTTATAACTTTTGGGGCTGAATTATCAATTTTTAATTCAAAATTAATTTTGTCAAAAACTATATTTCCTGCAGAATCTTCACATTTCACAGGAATTTCATATTTTCCCCTAATTAAATTAAGTCCTTCTTGTTTATGAATATTTGAAAAAGTATCTTTAAATTCTATCCAATCTCCTCCCCACTGATATTTGCAAACTGCCTCTCCATTTTCAGCCCCTCCAGAAGTTTTAATTTCTAAATCTAATGATACAGGTTCTGCATTTCTTTCAATTATTCCCTGAGGAAACATAGAATCTATACTTAATTTGCTATCTGAAGTAAATAAAGTATAAACAATATCTTTTTCATTGATATTTCTTTCACCATATTTTTCTATATCTTCTGGTGTTTTTACCCATGGCTTATCTTTGCACTTAAAGTAAAATTTATTTTCTTCTTCAGTTAAATTCGATAAAACAGCTGTGCATAACCAACCAGATAAAGGCACAAAGTCTAAATTTGTATTACAATTCATTGAATATCTCATCTCTTCATAATCTTTTCCAGGTTCTGTATCATACTTACACTCTGCAGGCTCTTCTTTTAAATAAGCTTTTAATGTAATTTTATCTGTTCCAAATTTTAAAACTGATTTATCTTTAGGCTCAAAAGAGGTTATTATTGCAGGAGTTTTATCTGGTTCTGAATTAATGCAAAAATTAACCATATAAGGAGCTATATTAAAATTCCCATGATAATCCTGACACTTTACATAAATATCCACATTTGCAAATTGCTCTTTTAAATCCCCTTGTATTTGATGAGGTTCTAAATCATTTAAATTAGGTAAATGAATTTCGAAACTATGATTTTTTGCAAAAGCATTTTGTTCATTAGAATATTTAGAAAATCCTTCATAAATTCCTTTGTTTTCAAAATCATATCTACATCTTGAATATTCATCTGTTTCAAGTGTAAATAATAGTTTAGTATTTTCTTGTATACAATCATTATTTTGTTTTCTTATCTCAACTCTTTTTACTTCTGAATTCTGAAATTGGTAAATTCCACTTAATTGATTTAATGGAGAAGAATAATTTAAAAAAATTCCTGGAGAAATTACAGGAGGATTTGGTTCATAAGGAATATCCACACAGGTAGGAGTTTCAGTATCTCCATTTAGGAATTTACATGCTATTCCAAGACTTGAACATTTATATTGAGAACAGGGTTTTAATACATTCTCATCACATCTTTCACAATCTTTACTCCCAATTGGAGGTTGCCAAGCCATGCATATAAACTCAACCTTAACTTCTTTTGTTTTTCCAACACCCATTATTATAATATAAGCCATTATAACTGCACCTGCTATTCCTGCACCAGCAGCAAAACCCATTACAAATTCAGTCATATACATATAACCTACTGCTGCTCCAGTTACCCCTCCTGCTAAGGTCATTACTTTAGCAGCATCTCCTGATATTCCAAACTTTTTGTTTAAATAACCTGCAAAAGCCATCCCCATTACAGCACCAATTGCAGCACCTGAAAAAGCTCCAGCAACATTTGTAGCTCCTGCTGCAGAAGAAGATGCTGGTACTTCTGAAATAAAAACACTGCTCGGAAAATATTCAGTCGCAGCAGCAGAAAATAAACTTTTGCCTGTTAAATAAGTTACTGCACTAACTAATGAACCTGCTGTTCCAGCTAATTGTCCAACACTATTTAATGTTTTAATAAACCCACTTTCACCACCAACTAACAATTCTGAATTTCCTACTAATCTCCCTAAAGACTTATTTAAATTTTGATGTTCTGCATATTGTCCTTCAACAGGTTTTGCATAATCTATATAATCTGTCCAATAAACTTCTGGAGATTTTATCACCTGGATATTATTAGTTCCATTTCCAACATAATTAATATAACTTCCACAATCTCCTACAGAAATACATAAATCATTCATCTGTTCTGCAAATTCTTTATTTCTGCAATTGCAATTTTTCTTACATTTCCAACTTCCAGCCCAATTTTTTTTATAAATTACAGTGCAGGTCTGACTTGCAGCAGAACATGCATCTTTATTTTTTTCTGGTTCTTCTAAACTAAAACCTTTTGGATATTTCCCAACACACACATCAAATTTAAAATTAGAATCAACATTAATATTTTTAATTACACACTGTGCATTTTCATTGCATTTTTCTTTCATTATAGATTTATTTTCTTCTGAATTATAATCAAAGCACATACTTGCTTCATTTATAACACAATTTGCTAATTTGAAACTATTTCCCCCTTCTTTTATTTCAGACTGTGCGCAAATTTCTCCCCTATAATCCCCACAAGATTTAATCATTATTTCTCCATCAATACAACTTCCTTTCCAGTGTATACTTCCTGGAGGGTCTTTTCCATCACCAATATAAGAATCATAAATACACCAACTCTCTCCATGTCTTTTTTTATTTCCCTCTTCATCTATACAATCTTTTGAATTATTAATTGCCTCAGAAACTTTTGGAGAAAGTGCAAGACAATCGATCTCTGTTAATCCTTTTTTAAAACTTTTTCCATAACCTCTTTCTAAAGATAATTTTTCGCATCTTTTTTCAGTTACAAACTTAACCTGGTTTCCTAATATACAACATCCTTTTTGACATTGTGAAACTTCTGAAGGATTGCAGTCTAGATTATTATACCAATCTCCTTTATAATATTCACACCTTTGTTTAGTTGCTTTTGGTGTGCATAACCCTTCTTCAGTATCATAGCAACATCCTATTTCACAACCAGCAGTATTCTCGCAAGTTGTTGGGAGTAAAGCATTTATACACATTTGAGGATTAGTAGAAGGTATGTCTTCACATATAACCCCGTTTATTGTTTCAGGACAGCAAAGAAGCATTAAACCAGTTGTGTCTGGCAAGGTTATATCTGGAAGAACAGGCTGATTCATTACAACTCGCTTACAACCCACATCTTCACAACTCCCAAAAACCAGAGACATTTTACAATCCATATAATCTGCAGAAACATTTTTACAAAATTCTCCATCTTCTGTTTCTCTACAGCAATAACCAGAAAAATCCTCTGTAGAAATAGTTATACTTGAATTCTCCACTGCTTCCTTACTACACTCTAAATCATCACATCTTTCAAAAATTAATGACATTGAACAGTTTGCATAATCTGCAGCAACATTTTTACAAAATTCTCCATCTTTTGTTTTTCCACAACAACAAATATCAGAAGAAGTGTCAGCAGAAACAATCAGAGTTTGCTTAATTAAGAAACTAGTTGCTAAAGGCAAAGTAATCAATAAAAAAATCTGCATTAATCCGATTATTAAAAAATTTAATTTTGTTTTTTTCATTTTTCTTTTTGAGCATAGATTGTCTTTATTTTTATCATGTCATTAATTTTAAATTTATTTATTTCAATTTTTTAACATCTTTTTAAATTCCGGGGGGGATTACACATGTTCTAACAGCAAATCTAAAATTCTCATTACTCTCCTTATGCAAAACAGAATAAATCTCTATTAAATCACTTGTTTTTATTGTTTTTATTTTATATGTTGGATAAAATACCATATATCCTGTATCTTCAAAATGGCAATATTTTGCCTCCTGACTTGTAATCTCTTGAACGACTAAAGCTAAATCATAAATTTTACTTGGAATAATTACTTCAAAATTTTCACAATTTGATGTTTGCTCATTTTTAGTTAATTTTAATTTAGCATCAATATCGATAACAACTTTTCCTTCTTTTAAACTAACATTAAATCCACTATATCTTGCATCAACAACATATGCTTCATCTTCTAGAGATAAAGCTAGACTATCAAAACATCCTTCAACTTTTTTAAGAATATAATCTTTTGTCTCATTTTCAAGATGAGTTATTAACACAGGTTCTTGATTTATGCAAGGGAGATAATTTTTTCCTGTATAACATAAATAGGCGATATCATTATAACCCTCCCCTGAAAATTTAAATTTTTTATTTAAGGTGTTATTTATATATCCCCCTTTTGATAAAAGTATTTCGACAGAATCTCTTACTTTACTCTGAAGGCATGTTTTTAAAAAATCATTTGGATTTATTTCAGATTCTTCGCCCCCTATTTTTGGGAAAATTTTTGATTTTAATAAAAAAATAAGAATTATTGATATTAATAAAACAAGTCCTATTATAATAAAAATTGTTATCTGTGCTCTTTTATTTTTCATTTTTTACTAATTTAATGATTTTTATCTATAAAAATTTTATATTCATTTAAAACCCATTTTATTATTAAAGAAATACATTAAGAATATTTTTAAAACTTCTTATAAAGAATATTTGCTCAAATCAAGAGAATATCTTTTTTTAAAATCAGATAACTTTTATTTCAACATCATCTATGTAAGCCCCATTAGAATCTCCATTACCCCCTGAATAAGGTGTTTGAAGAGTTGATGGATAAATTCTTGCAGGCTTAAATTCTAGAATTATATAATCTGTTGAAGAAGAAGTTATAGGAATATCTAATGATATTTTTTGCCATCTCTTTTTATAACTAGATTTTACAGGACCTTTATAATTAGTGCCACCAACAAATTTTCCATCAGCTTTTTTAAAAAAAACTCTCATAGTAACATAATCATAAGTATCTGCATATACATAAGCTGAAACTTGTAATTTCTTATCATAAAAAGATGAATCTAAATTTATTTTCTGCCTAATTATAGAGGTTTTAGTTGATTCTGTAAGAGGATCATGTTTAAATCTAAGACTATACTTTCCTGTGTGAACAATTTTATCAGAAATCTCAACTAACTCTCTTGGATTAGACCTTCTAGTATAAAATTGATATTCATCTTTTTTTATACTCCAACCTTGTTTTGGATAAAAAGCCCCATCAAAATCAAATTTACCCATTTCAAAGTTCCCATTTATTATTTTAATATTTGATAAACTATATGTTTTAGGGGGTGTTTCTGGTTCAGGAAAACATTTCCCTTCAAAACACCCATTATTACAAACTACTCTTTTATAAAAATCAGGATCATATTTTCCATCTATTTGTTTATAACCTTCATAAGTTTTTTTATCTGTGCATACAGATTCATATAATATTGTTTCACTATAACAACCATCTCCTATTTTTTCTCTAGGACGATTATTATTATGAGTATAATCATAAGGAGGATTAAAATACCATGTAAATCCTCTTTTATATATTTGCTCTGATTCACTAAGATGCCCATCAAGAACTTCTACACAAGGTTTTTCTTTAGTTGGTTTTAATTCCTCTTTCCACTCACAACTATATTGAGTTATACACCCTCTCTCTTTTTTACAATACATTCCTTCAGGACAACCACAATTAAGGCAAGCGCTACTAGCTGCAATTCCCCCTTCTATACACTGAAAAACATCTGCCCCAACAAAATAACATTCTCCATTTTTTAAATTAGGATAACAATCTAATGACCTTTTAGGATCACTCAAATCTGCGCAATGACCATCACTTCTGCAAGTTTGACCTTCAGGACAACCACCACATAAAGAACATTCCTCTTCTAATTCATTATCACCATTACAAAACAATGGTTTTGTAGATGAACACTCTCTCCAAGGGGTTCCATCTTTACAACCTCTGCAAATACCAGAATATTCCTCGCAAATCTGCGACTTATAGGGACAACCACAAATACTGCAATTTGTTTGTAATTGCCCAGGAAAAGTCAAAATTCCATGTTCTTTATTTCCTGAATATTTCTTAACATTATTATCTCCACAATAAAGATATTGCAGTGCATAATTATTCACAATATCCTGGGAAGGAATTAATCTTAGAGAAATTTTAGATGCACATTGTCCATAAGGAGTTCCATCAATACAATTAATTTTTACACAACTTCCAAGAGGTTTATAAGCCCACTTAAATTCTTTCTCTCCCAAAGGGGTAGGATATCCTCTTTCAAATTCTTTACAATAGTATCCATTTTTGCAACCACACTTAAAACAATCTTCAATTAATTTCCCATTATTACAATAATAAGGTTTATTTGAAGAACACTGGCCATTTAATGTTTTATCAGAACACTGCCCAGGTATAGGTGCATCTATACAAATATTATGCTGGCAAATCATCCCTTCATTACACCCACAAAAACTACAATTATTGACTAGAATTCCATGAAAACAATATTCTGGTTTATTAGAAGAACATTGATAATTTAAAGTGTCATCATAACACTGTTCATTTACCTCTTCAACACAGGTTCCATTTAAACATTTACCTGAACAGGAATAACTTTTAACACCAACTGGGCTATCAGAATTTCCCGTACAAAAAGATTCACTTAAAATATTACCAGTGCAAGAATCAGGTAAGCTTATCCCCCCATAAGAAACCTCTCCAAAAAGATAATAATTTTTACCATCAGAACAAAACTCACTAACATCTGAATCAAAACAATAATCTCCCCCTATTTCATTTAAATTATAAGTATTATTTTCATAATTAAGAGAATTATTATTAATATATTCGTCCCAAAAATCTTCTTCATAATCTTCTTGTAAATTCCTTGAATCTTCTTGGTAATTCCCCCTAGGCAAAGTATCTGGAATTGTTATAATTTTATCAATACATTCAACACCAAAAAGTTTAGATTTATATTTACAATCCCCAAAACTTAAACACTCTTCTTTATCACAAAAATTAAAAAAACCTTTACCACAATCAGAACATTGATGATTAATCTCCTCATATTTTGGCATATCTTTTGAAACACAATCAGAAGCAGAATCATATTCGCAATTTCCCAAACTTAAACATTCTTTTTTATCACAAAAATTAAATAAACCATTACCACAATCAGAACATTGATGATTAACATTTGTAGCAGAAACAAGAGAGACAAACAAGATTAAAACTAAACCAAAAAATAAAATCTCTTTTTTCATAAATCCCCTAAAGAAAATAACTTTAAAAATCTTTTTTTAAAAATCTTTATCTTAAACTCAGACAAGCACTCGTCATAAGAGTAATTTTTCTCTCGTGCTAATCCTC
>CAZRJS010000014.1:9322-21663 GCA_964600565.1 Candidatus Woesearchaeota archaeon
AACTCAGACAAGCACTCGTCATAAGAGTAATTTTTCTCTCGTGCTAATCCTCGGTCTCAACTCTTGGTGCTAGAACAAAATCTATTTCTACATGTGCAGACTTAAACTCCATTTTAAGGGGATGGTTTGCTGCAAATTCCATATTTATTTTTTCACAAATTTTTGCCCCTTTCATAAATTTAGATAAATATTCAAGACTATATTTTGCTTTAGCATCTTCTCCAGAAATTTTTGCTTCATCTCCAGAAAATTCAGATCTTGCAGAATTTATAGCTTTTGCTCCAAGAATAAAATTTCCATTTTCTTTTGTAAAATAACAGGCATCTGAAACTATTAAACAATCTTCTATTGAAGAAACTAAATCTATTGAGTTAATCTCAACTTTTGTGCTAAATTCCATATTCTGAAGTTTTGAATTAAAATCAATTTCCTCTGATTCAATCTCAATAAGATTTATTTTAAAATTTCTTTTTATCTTATCCTGAATTGTAATATCAAGTAAATTTTCTTTTTTCTCCAAAATTATAGAACTTCCAGAACCAGCTCTTTTAAGAACTTTTTTAAGATTATCTAAATTAATTCCCAGGGTTTCTTTTTCAGTTTCAAATTGCGAAAATGCACTTTGAGGTATTTTTAAGTTTATCATAGCAACATTTGCAGGATCAATAGCAGTGATACTCATTCCAAATTCATTTACTTTTAATCTAACTTCAGTAACTAATTCAGAAATAAGCTCAATTGCCTTTGATAAAATTAAAGGATTATCTAGTTTAACTAACATTATTTTTAGAAAAGGCCACTTCTTTTAAATATTGTTATAGTTAAAGGAAATTATCTGTCTAAACTATTTTTTTGCTATTTTCCATAATAAATCAAATTGCTCCTGAAAACTTTTTGCAACTTCTTTATCTTCAATAGAAATTATAATTGGATTATCAGAAAAGATTCCAATTGTTGTTAAATTTCCTATGACATTAGTAGAACTTAATGAACCATATGGGAGATATTTTATTTTAGCCTTTTTATCATGTTCCTTAATATTTTTTCTACTTTTTTCATCAACTAGTTTTTTCACTTCATATTGTTGTAAATGCCTTTTTGGTTGATGTTCTTGCACAAAAAAATCCCAAAATTTTTTATCATAATTCTCACTTGAACAAATTCCAAATACATATAATTTTGTTCCTTTAGAAAAATTAAGCTCTTTCTTATAAGCTGTTTTCATTCCTTTATATCCAGTAAATATTTCAATTTTTGGTTCTTTTGCTTTTAGGGAAATTTGTTTTAGTAAATTTGGCAAGATTTCTTTATAACTTTCTTCTTGTTTAATTATGTTTTTTCTTTTTTCATCTAAATAATCCAATACTCTTTTTGGATTAGCAGGGCTGAAATATTTTATTCCTGACCTAACAACAAAAGAAACTAATCCCTTTTTTTGTAAAGAATCTAAAATTTCATATATTTTCCCTGAATTCAACCCAGCCTTATTTAAAATCTCGCCTGTTTTTGATTCCCCAAGATTAAGTAGAGCTAAATACACTTTTATTTCATTTTGAGTTAGCCCAATATTTTGAAGTACTTGTTCAATCATATATACAGAAATATTATTCATTTTTTAAACCTTCTTAATACTCCCCACACAGTGGGGGATTATGTTTAAATAATATAATATATTAAAGATATTACTATAAAGTAATAACATCTTATATGACAAGATGACTCAAACAGTAAAAAAATGACAAACAAAAATAAAACTCAAGAAAAAACTAGCAGATTAAATGCATTAATAGTCGAAGATAATGCAACATATCTTGCTTGTTGGAAATTAGGACTTGGTACAAAATATAACAACTTTGATACAGCTACTAATGAAACAGATGCACTAAATCTACTTGGAAAAAATAAATATGATATTATCGTTACAGATGGGGCATTTCCTGAAAATGAAGAGACAAATTTTGGAGATAATCTTAAAGAAAATGACTATCGTGGTAAAAACATAGCTAAATTAGCCAAAGAAAAAGGAGCTTATGTAATTGGAATTTCTGAAGAACCTGAAAAACTTAGATGCAACTCAATTGACAAATTAATGAAAAAACCTGTTGATATTAATGAATTGAAAAAAATATTTCACAATATAAATGAAAGGGGGTATAAATAAAATGGAAGAATATGAAAATCAGATTAGTGACATTGGGCAAATGGGAACACTTGTAGAATCTTGTTTGGAAATCCCTTTGGAGAAAACCCATTTAGAAAAGATTCAGAAGATTAAAGGACTAGAAAATTGTATTACTAACTTTCCTGAGCTTAGCAATTATGAAAAAAAAGGAAAGCGTTATTTATATAAGGATTATACTGGCCTTGCAGAGAAAACTTATTTCAAAAACCAGTTAGTAGATATAGACATTGATGAAAAACATCAGATTGCAGCATTCCTTATTGAAAATTACCAAA
Source organism: Candidatus Woesearchaeota archaeon (assembly GCA_964600565.1). Lineage (GTDB taxonomy): Archaea > Nanobdellota > Nanobdellia > Pacearchaeales > GW2011-AR1 > CAZRJS01. The sequence continues at coordinate 11,780 of CAZRJS010000014.1, forward strand.
AAGATGAATGCCTTGCGGTTAAAGATTATGATGAATCTCAAAATTTTGCAATCCATGTGTTTAATAAAGGAAAACTTCAAAGTTCAGAGAGATTCACATCTTTATTACGTCATTGGTTTGAATCACGTGAACCCTATGAATTTAATGAGGCAAATCAAGATTTAAACAAAGTTAAGATATCACAAGAATCAGAAAAAAATCAAATTGTTGTAAATGCCTCTGGTAAAGATAATGGAAGAGATTACAAGGTTCTTTTTAGTGAATTTGCATCTCCACAGGAACGTTATCTTTTTAAAGAAAAAGGGAAGTTAGTTGAAGGGAAAATTAAAAATCCTGAATATGGAAAGATAATGACCTTTAATGGCAATATAAGATAGTTTTATTAAAAAAATCTTTAGAAAAATTAAATTGTTTAAAAAGGAAACAAAATGTTTCCTCTTTTCTTTTTTTAAAATACAATCACTTCTCTACTTAGATAAATATCTCCACCTCTTTTAATCTTATTATAATAAACAATATAAACTCTTTTGGCTTTTATTTATATGCAACCCCAAGATTCTCACAAGACTATTTCATTCAAAGAACAAAGAATTAGAAAAATAACTCACCTTTATTATTCAAAACCAGAAATACAAAAAGTTCTTTTTGATTTTTCTAAAAATAGAGAAATTTGTCCAAGATATTTTGAAGGTTTTGGAAAACGTCCAGATTCTCTTCAATATAAAGGAGATATTTATGAAATGGCTAAAAAAGGTGCAACTTCCTTTCATTGTTCTGAAGAATTGTGGAAAGACCCTTTAAATATCTCTACAGGAATGGATGAATCTCAATTAAATGAAATCAGAACTGGATGGGATTTATTAATTGATATAGATAGTAAATATATTGAATACAGCAAAATCTGCGCAATTGTTATAATTGATTTTTTAAAATTTCATGGAGTGGAAAATATAGGGGTTAAATTTTCAGGCAGCAAAGGATTTCATTTAATTGTTCCATGGAAAGCAATCCCTAAAGAAATAAATGAAATAGAAACAAAAAATAGATTTCCAGAAATTCCAAGGATAATCACCAAATATATCATGGCTAAAACAGAGGAACAATTAATTAAAAGGATATCTGAATTAGAAAAACCAAACAAATACATATTAGATTTTGAGGTTTCTAAAAAAGTAATGCCTGATTTAATATTAGTTTCTCCAAGACATTTATTTAGAATGCCTTATTCTTTACATGAAAAAACTGCTCTATCTAGCATGGTTCTTGAACATTCAGAAATTAAAAATTTTGAATTGAAAAATGCTGACCCATTTAAAATTAAAATAAAAAAATTTATGCCTGAATCAAAAGAATCTGAAGCACATGAATTAATAATGCAAGCACTTGATTGGGAAAAAGAAAATTCTTCAGATAAACAAGAGGAAAAAATCATCAAAGATTTTAAACCTATTAAATTAAGTAAACTTTCAGATCAAAATTTTCCTCCATGTATAAAAAATATCCTTTCAGGAATAAAAGATGGGAAAAAACGAGCTGTTTTTATTTTAATCAATCTTTTCAGATCTGTTGGAATGGATAAAGAAGAACTTGAAAAAAGAATATATGATTGGAATAAAAAAAATGACATTCCATTAAAAGAAGGATATATAAAAACCCAAATTTCTTGGAGTTATAAAAAAAAATCTTTAATGCCTCCTAATTGTAAAGAATTTTACCAGGGAATTGGAGTTTGCACACCAGATAATTTATGTGAAAAAGTAAAAAATCCTGTAAATTATACAATAAAGAAAAATTTTATAATGAATAAAAATTCAAGTGGAAGCAGTAAAAAAAAGAGCAAAGAAAAAAGTGAGAAGAATGAATAATTTTTTAAAACTATTTTAATCTTTCAACAAGTATTTTTCCCACATCTTTTCTGTAACTATTTTTGGTGCTTCTCGAGGTTGTCTGTCTTCGTAGGGTGTTAAAAAAGACTCTTGAAACAATCCTTGATAATAATCTGCATCAGCATCATGTATATCTGCTTCTTCTAAACGAGCTTTACGTCTTTTTTTATCTGTAAGAAAAATCGTACCCACAGAATATTCTGAATTAGAATCACACTCTAATCTATGCATTTCTGCACTTTTCCTTAATTGTTCAATTTTAGATACTAAAACATCTTCATATATTTCCCTAGATGTGCCCCTATATACTGAACTTATAGGACAATACCTAGCAGACATTCTTTGGTTAATAATAGTATTCCCTCTCTGATTTAATAAAATCTGGTTTATGGACATTTTCATGTCAGTTGGTCTATCACTTTTAGTAAAATGCTCATTACGATTTGCATTTTCCATAAGTCTTAGGGTAATATCATTGTTTTCCAAATTTTTGCAATTTTTTTTAATGCGTTCTATCTGAGCTTTTTTCTCATCAAGTCTTTCCACTATATTTTCCATTTTAAATCCTTCCCCCTTTCAACAAGTATTCTTCCAAGTTTTCTTTCCATTGCTTTAATTAATGGTTCTGCTTTCTTGAGAATCTCTTCACTAGGAGGTTCACGATAAATAGTAACTGAAGAACCATATTGGGTGCATCCATGCAGTATTACACTCTCTTTAAATTTCCCATTTTCATAAAAGAATTCTTTTGGTTTAACTTTATCTTTAATCGGAAAAGGATGTGATAGTGCTTTTAAGTCGGGAGTAAAAGTTAATCTGCAATCAGAAATCATAGGGTTATATTCTTCATAATTTTCACTATTACCAGTAACTCCACAATAGGTTTGTAATTTCCCTTTCATGGCAACATCTAATGAATATCTTTCCTCTTTTGGATAAATTTCCATTGTTCCTGCAAGATAATTCTCTAATTCCCTAATTTTTATACCTTGGAGTTTCTCTTTAAAGTCTTTTCCTTTTGCTTGGACTTTTCTTTTTATGTTCGCAATTATTCTTTCCATTTTTATTTCAAACTTTTCTCCAATGATTTATATTTATTCTTTTTTTCTACAATAAAATCTATTGAAGCTATTTGAAATGGCGCCTCTTTTATTACCTTTGCTCCAAATCTGCCTGTAATATTTCCCCTAGCTAAATCTAAATAATGCTCTTCATCTTTTTTTCTACTATAAACCCTATGATCTATGTTAAAATAACAATCACTATTATTGGTAGATTTATCGAACTTTTCTACAACAAAATCTTCCATATCTTTTAAAGCAATTTTGCTTAAATTAATGTGATTAAATCCTGCGTTGTAATAAATATCTCCTTTTATCTCTTTATTAACTCCGTTTAATAAATTCAAAGCTTCTTGTAGATTAAGATTTTCATCTTTCAATTTTTTCCTTCTTTCTAAATCAACAATTAAGTTTCTCATTATTGTTTGGATTTTATTTTTTGTTTTCATCTTATTGTTCTTCATTTTAGTTACTATTAAGTAGTTATTAGTCTTCTTAAAACATTTTATCTTATTTTTTATATAAAACACAATATTTATAAGTAAATTGTAATTATTATAAAATATGATAAAAAATAATTTCAAATTGGATTTAAAAGATAAAAAGATTTTATATGAGTTAGATTTGAATTCAAGACAACCTTGTTCAAAAATAGCAAAGAAAGTTGGCTTATCAGTAGAAGTTGTAAATTATAGAATTAAAAAACTTGAAGAAGAAAAGATCATCACTCATTATCAAGTTATAGTTAATCTTGCAAAACTGGGGATTTTACAATTTAAAATATGTCTTTCTTTTCAACATTTAAATTCTGAAAAATTAGACTTAATTATTGAAAAATTAAAAAAGAACAAATCTATAAAATGGATTGTTTCATGTCAAGGAAATTGGGATTTGATTATTTCACTTGAAACTTATTCTATTACGAAGATAGAATTATTAAAAAATGAGGTAATAAGTTTATTTGGAACATACATCAATAAAAAAACAATTTCTATTCTTTCAGAAGGAGTAGCTTATAATAGGGATTATCTTCTTGAAGAAAAATTTTTGAAAAATCAAGAAATAATTATTATGAAAGAATGCTCAAAAGTAAAACTAGATCAATTAGATTTTGATATCCTAAAGCATTTAAGTGAAAATGCAAGGAAATCCATTGTAGATATTGCAACTGAATTAAAAATAAATGTAAGAATTATTAATTATCGGATTCAACAAATGATAAAAGATAAAATTATTTTAGGATTTAAAATTGCTTTAAATTATGAAAAGATTGGAATTAAATTTTACAAAAGTTTTATCTATTTAGATACTCCCCAAGAGGAAAAAATAAAGGAATTATTAAAATATTTTAGGAACCATAAAAATATAATTCATAATGGAAGAGTTTTAGGAAACTGGGATTTAGAACCAGAATTTGAAGTTTATTCAGAAAAAGAGTTCTATAAAATTCTTGAAAAAATAAAAGACCAATTTTCAGATATAATAAAAAGTGTAGATATAATCACAATCTTCAAAGAATACAAATTTGTTTATCTTTAAAAGAATAAATAATTTTAAAAACACCATACCCTTAAAACTATTATGAAAATAAAAGAGAACTTCTATATCTTAATGATTTTATTTATAAGTTTCTCTCTTGTAATTTTTAATAGTGGAATTATTTCAGCTGATGATTCTTCAGAAGAGGATAAAATTGATAAAGCTTATGATTGGTTAAACGAAAAAATTGATGAAAAAAAATGTGAATCTTTATCTACTGAAGAAAAAATATTCTCATTATTAGCTATTGGAGAATGCAAAAATGAATTAAAAGAGGATTCAAAAGATGATGAGTGTTGGCCAAAAAATAGCTGTGATTTAAAAACAACTGCACAATCAATAATGGCACTTGATAAAAAAAGCTCAAATACAGATGATGCAAAAGACTGGCTTTTGTCGAAAAAAACTTCCCCTTCAGAAATTATTTGGTATTTGCAGATTGAAAGTCCTCAAAAAACAAATTGCAAAATCTCATACTCTGGTTCTGAATATTCCTTAGACATAAATGAAAATAAAAAACTAAGTTCTGGTGCAGGAACTTGTTTAAGTCTTACCCCTAATTCATATTGGTTAGAAATATCAAGTAATTGTTATAATAATGAATTTACAATAAGTTGTGATTATCAATTTTTAACAAATCTTTTATTTAAAAAGGAAACTTCTTCAACAATTCATGTTCTTCAAGAAACACATTCTTCCTCTGAAGATGGAACAACAAAAGAGACTATTAATTTTTCTTGCTTTTCCTTAGGAACTGATTGTGATTATGAAGGTTCTTTATGGGCTGCTCTTGCCTTATCTCAAATAGATGAATCAATTTTAGAATATCTCCCTTATTTAATCTCAACAACAGATGAAAACAAGGAGTTTATGCCAGAATCTTTCTTATATTTATTAACAGGTTATTCTGATTTTAGGAATGACTTATTATTAAAACAAAAAAACAATCAATATTGGGATGAATCAGGGAATAATTTATATGATACTGCAATTGCATTATATCCTTTTCAATATGAAGAATCAACAGAGAAATCTAATTCAATTAGTTGGTTATTAGAAATACAAAAAGAAAATGGTTGTTGGAGGGATAATCTTAGAGACACAGCTTTTTTATTATATTCTATCTGGCCAAGAGAAATTAATAATGGCGGGGGAGGGAGTAGTAGTGGTGGAAGTAGTAGTGGGGGAGGGAGTATTACTCTAGATTGTGAAGATACAGGTTATTATTGTATGTCTGCAATGAGTTGTGAGGGAAATATTTTATCAGAATACTCTTGTACAGGAAGTTACAAATGTTGTGACACTGCTTTAGAAGAAGAAACTTGTCTAGAACAAGGAGGAGAAATTTGCAATTCAAATCAAGAATGCATTGGGGGAATAATTATTGATGCAAGTAATACTGAATCTGGTCAAATTTGTTGTTATGAAGGTTCATGTGAAGAACCTTATGGAGAAAGTGAGTGTGAAGAATATGGAGGGGTGTGTAGAACCTCTTGTTTTGATGATGAAGAAGATGGGTATCGTTATTGTGAAATTAGTAGTGATACTTGTTGTATTGAAAAAACACCAGAACCTGGAGGAAAAAGTTATTTTTGGATTTGGATATTAATTATCTTAATAATTTTAGTCGTGATAGCAATTATTTTCAGGAATAAATTAAGGCCTTACTGGTTTAGATTAATCTCTAAATTTAAAAAATCTCCTCCAGGAAAACCTGGATATCCAAGAAATATCCATAGACCGGTATTTGCCCCTCCTCACAATAAAATGCTAAGACCTACAAGGAGAATAATTCACCCTCCACAAAAATTTGCAAGGCATCCTGCCCCTAAAAGAAAAGGAGAGATAGATGATGTGTTAAAAAAATTGAAAGATATGGGAAAATAAAAATTTCTATTTCTGAGAAGTTAAATTACAATAATTTAAGGCAGTAAAAAATGTTAAAGCACCTATTCCTCCCCCAACCATAGAATAAGTGATATTTTGCATTGTTTGTGCAAAATCCCATAAAGGATAAGTTTCTTCTAAGGAAGATAATTCAGAAAGATATAATCCTAATCTACTTCCTATAAATGCTCCTCCAACAGCAGAAGTAACCCCAATAGAAATTACTTTTCCTTTATTCAATAAAGAGTTTTCAATTTCTTTATTGCCATTAAAAGTTTTCTCTTCTAAAAATTTTTTTTCCATTATGTTTTATATGTGAAAAAGATTTAAATAAATTTAGATAGTTAAGAAATGTCTAAGTTTAATATTATTCAAAATTCAAATCTATTTTAAATCCTCCAAATTCCAATAGAGTTTTTATAAGTATCAAATCTTTCTACAAATTCAGAATTAACTAAATTTTCAACACCTCCAGAAACTAAGTAATTTTTAAAATTCTTATAATGCCCAGCCAGTGTTTCATCTAAATAAATTAAAAAGTTATTATTTTCTTTAAAATCTATAATTAATATCTCTTTTGAAATCTCCCTTGCTTTTCGTAAAATTTTAACTTGGGAGTTATAATCTAAAGTATGTAAAACAAACATCAACACTGAATAATCAAAATTTCCTTTAATACATTTTTCTGCATCTTCACAAACAAACTCAATATTGCTGAAGCTTCTTTTTTCATTTAGTTTTTTTGCTAATTCAATATCTTTTTTATTTGTATCAACCCCTTTTCCATAATCTATTTTAGGAGACAAAATCCTTAATAACTCTCCATCACCACATCCTAAATCAATAACTCTTGAACTCTCTGTAACTAAATCATAAATTTGTTTTCTTATTGGAAACAGATAATTATCTCTATAATTTTTAAAAAATTCTTTAATCATTATTTGCTTAGATTATCAATCAATCCTTTTGGAACACTAATTAACATTTCATCTTTTCCAACTTTTTTTTCTAATCCAAACTCATTTGCATTTTCTATTTTTCCAACTATGAGATAATTATCCTTCATTCCCTCATAAACTCCTGGACAAGCACCAATCCCACAACCAATATTTTTTGAAGTTAGTTCATAAACTCCGGGGCAAGTACCAATAGCACACTTTATATTCCCTGGAGTTAGTTCTGATAATTTATATTTCATTTTTATTTTCAACAAGATTTATTTTCCCTTCACATTGTCAATCAATCCTTTTGGAACACTAATTAATGTCTCTCCTTCTCCAACTTTCTTTTCCAAGCCAAATTCTTCTGCCTTTTCTATTTTGCCAATTATGAGATAATTATCCTTCATCCCCCCATAAACTCCTGGGCAAACACAAACTCCACATAGCATATTTTCTGGAGTTAATTCTGATAATTTATATTCTTCTTTCATGTAAAATTCAATCATCTTAATTATCTATATCTTTCTTTAATTTTTTATAGAAAAAATAAAAATATTGACCAAAAAGTTTAATAAATCCAGAATATTCTATTTTTATGGATGAAATCCCCCTTAAACCAATAGATAAAAAACTTTTATCTTACTTGTATCATAACTCAAGAGAGCCAGCTACAAAAATAGCAAAAACTCTTAATATCTCACGAGAACAAGTTTCTTATAGAATAAAAAAATTTGAAACACAAGGAATAATAAAAGGGTATATCCCCCTTGTTAACTACAGCAGATTGGGATATCATGTAATTAGTTTAATTTTATTTAAATTTGCTAAACAAAGCTATATCAAAAAATTTATAAGAGCATTAGAAGAAAACAAAAATATCACCCATACTATTGAACTATTAACAAAATATGATATAGGAACATTTTTTGTTTTCAAAGATGAAAAACAAAGAAATGATTGCCTGTCGGAAATCCTGCAAAAAAATAATAAAGAAATATTTGAATTCAAATTTATAGAACCCTACTTTATTGAATTTTACCCCCTAAAATTTTTAGGTACATCCCAAGTACAACCACAAATTTTTCATGAGTATAAATCAAAAGAATATAAACTAGACAAGAAAGAAAAAGCAATTCTTTCTGTGCTAAATAAAAATGCTAATGAGTCCTTAATAAATATTGCGAAAAAAACTAATCTTTCTGCAGAATTAATTCTTCATAAAATGAAAAAATTAAAGAAAGAGAGTGTTCTTATAACAACAAGAGCTTATTTTGATATGGAAAAAATAGGATATTTTTATAGTATTCTGCTTATTAACCTGCATAATTTCTCTGCACACAATCAAGATAAATTAAGAAAATTTGCAAGAGATTCTGGATATGTTGATTCTTTTATGATGATGCTTGGTAAATCTAACTGTTATATGCAAATAGTTCATAAAAGTATGCAAGAACTACATAAAATGTTAAATAATCTTAAAGAAGAATTTAAAGATGAATCTATTTTAGTTGAAATAATTCCTCTTAAAAACGAAGGAATGGGAATAAACACTCTTCCTTTTCTGTAAAAATATAAAAACCCTTCCTTCTTTATTTTTTTATGAAATTTCCAATAACTATACTTATTTTATTAATAATCTTTCCATTAATTTCTTCAATTGAAATAGATATGAAAGATTCTTTTAACCAGGGAGAAACACTGCTTGCAAAAATTTCTGGAAATTTTATAACCCCTCCCACATTAGAGAATATTCATTTATACAGGGGACATGTTAGGGTTCCACTTGAATTAGATATTACAAAACTCAATCAAGATTATTATATTTATGCTTCACTTTCAGGGAAAAATCCAAATAATTATTCATTAAAATTGGAAAATCTTGAATATTATGCAGGTGCAAAAATAATTGATAAAGAAGTATCAAAAAATTTTACAATAACTAATAAAACAGCAGTTTTTTCTATTGTTCCAGGAGTTATTTCAACAAATAATTCTTTTTATGTAAAAATACAAAATTTACAGGATTTTGAAATAACAATTGACATAAAAACAGATACTAATATTTCAACAGATTCCCCAGTAACTCTTAATTCAGGTGAGATTAAAAAACTAAATTTTGAAATAAAAAAATCTGAGCAATCTTTTTTAAAAGAAATAGAGATTTCTTCAGAAGATTATACTTACATACTGCCAGTTTATATTTTAAAATCTAAACAACCTTCTCCAAATATAAGAGAAGAACTTTTTGAATTTCAACCTTCTAAAATGAATATCTCCTTACCAACAAATAGCTCTAATAGAACAAGAATAATCTATCTCAAGTACAATGGAGAAAAAACTCTTAAGGATATTTCTATTTCTGTTTCAGATTCATTAAAACAATATGTTTCATTATCTATGGATTTTATAAAAGAACTTGAAAAAAATCAAAGTGCAAAAATAATATTAAGTCTTTCTTCAGAAGATGAAGAAAGAGCTATAGAAGGTCAAATTAAAGCAAAAACTTCATTAGAAAATTATACTTATCTTGCAGTGAATCTTCATTTTATAAAGGATTTTATTCCTCAAAA
>CAZRJS010000015.1:0-14285 GCA_964600565.1 Candidatus Woesearchaeota archaeon
AGATTAAGAGTCTGGTGCTCTAACCAGCTGAGCTACGAAGCCATAAATTGTTAATAATAATCAATTTTATAAAAGTGTTGATTTAAATTATTTTATTATTATCTAGGAAATAAAACAATTAGTTTCAAATTAATTCTTTATTTTACCTATATTCTCTCCAGGTATTGCCACATTTGACACATTTGAAGAATTTTGTTTCAGCTTCATCTCCTGCACGTGTTTGCACAGTCCAAAAATAAGATTTATCATGCCCGCATTTTTTGCATTTTTCTACAACTATTGGTAAAATTTTTTCATTATTTTTTGAATAAATTTCTGTTTTTTCTTTTTTGTCCATTTTTTCAGATGTTTTTAAATCTGATTTTTCTTTTTTAGAATAGCCACATCTAGGACAACCCATATTTTTTATTTTTTGAATTAAAATTGCACCGCACTTTGGACAAAATTCCATTTTATTTTTCTGTTAAATTTTATTTAAATTTTTTTTTATATCCTACTCTCTTATTAATTCCCCTTTAAAAATTTTTTGTTTATGCTGTTTCTTTACAAAATCCCTTTAAAATATAACTTGAGTTTCCAGGGAAGATTTTATACCATATATCTGCTGCAATTAATTTTCCCCATCCAAGATAAGGGGCAATTCTAAGAACAGCTTTTCCAACTAATTGGTCTTCGGATATTTTTTCCTCAAAAAATTGCACATGCCCAACATTATCTCCCATTGTTGTGAAAAAGAGTGTATTTGTTTTTGAATCTCTTTCTATTTTTATAACTCTGTGTATTATTGGGTTTTTCCTTCCTGCATTAAAAATAATAATATCTCCAACTTCTATTTTTTCTGGATTAGGTTTTATTATAAATAAAATATCTCCTTTTGTAAATCCTTTTTTAAAACTAAATTCTTCAAAATCAGATTTGCTTATTGATAGTTCTTGATAATTTTCTTCATGATTTTCCCACCAATTGTCAAAATTAGAAAATATTACCCCTTGATGATGCATGCTACAAGATTCAACAATTGCCAGGGGTAATGAAGTCCCAGTTATTAAAATCATTACGGGGAAAATTATAAACTTGATGAAAACAAATATAAATATCAGTGAAAAAATCCAGCCTTTTAAACTATCATCTTTCCATATTAAAAACCATAATTTACCCCAATATTTTTTTAATATTTCACCTTTTTTTTTAAAATTCATAGGGGAATTAATAAATAATAGTTTTTAAAATATCTGTTTAAAGGATATTTTTAAAATGATTTTTAGTAATTTAATTAAATTAAGAATATTTAAGTTTATTATGGATATAAAAGATTTGAAACAACAAATTAAGGATATTGTAAAACAATCTTGCGAATTAAAAGATAAGTACACTCATGAGCATAATGCAACTGTAAATTATGCTTGTATTTTTTCTCAAAGTCAAGAGGAATTTGAATCTTTAATTGAAGTTGCTAATAAAATAGGAGAAATAATTAGAGATACTTCTACCGGTCCCTTATTTAATATTAATTCATTTAAAACAATTTCAGGAGATCTTAGATTACTTAAAATACGTAATCCAGATAAAACCAGACCTGAACAAGGTGATGCAGATTTTACTGTTTCTAATTATCCTTATTTTAAGAATGAATATTTATCTAAAGATGGTTTTAAATTAATAAAAAGAAAAGATTTTGAAATGATTGAACTTATAGATTCTGATTTTGATGTGCGGACATATTTTTCAAATCCTCCTTTAAATGAGCAATTAGGTATTAAGTAACACTTGTTTGCATACATTATCTATTCTTTTATTATATTTTTTAAAATAGATTTTTTAGAATTTTATAATAACTATTTTAAACCATATAAATTCTTTTAAATCTTGATAATTTATTTTTTTATGGATGAAATAAGTGATTTATATAAAATAAGAAATTTTTTAAATAGAAAAAAAGGGCATATTATATCTAAATTAGACAATCTCGAGATAGTAGAAGAAGAAAAGAAAGTTTCTCCAGATTTAAATTTGTGGAATATTACTCTTCCTGATAAATATGTGCCTAATAAGAATAATTTTTCAAAAGAGGATTTTAGTGAATTTGAGTTAGCGATAAAACGTGCAGAGTATTATTCGGAGAGATTAATAGGGATTGCATTAAATGAATATATTGAAAAAAAAGTTGGATATGAAAGGAGTGTCGAAGATATTATTAAGAATAACCTTGTTGTGGATAAAGATTTTTGTTTTGTTGAACTTGAAAAACCTGTTAAGATTAATTGGGAAACTTATGCTTTGCCTAATTTTTTAGATAAACCTTTGTTAGGTAAAAAAGTACATTTTATTTTTTCTGTTTATGGGAAAAATCATTCTGCTTTAAAGAGTTCAATTGAATATAAGGTTATTCATAAAAGAGATTTTCCTTTTGAACCTCTCTTCTTAATTAAAGATACTAAAAGTAAAATATTTTCAACTGATGTAATTGATTTTTTAAAGGAACAAAAAAGAAGAGGACATTCAATTGGATATAATCATTTCAGTTAATTTTTTAAATTAACTTGTGTCTATAAAATTATGAAAAAGCAAACTTTAATTTTGATTCCAGGCAGAGCATATAGTGGAATGGAAGGTATGGAAGTAGCGAAAAGTTATATGAAAATGGCTTCTACTGATTATGATAATTTAATTAAGTTTAATCCAGAATATGAACCTTTACAAGATAATGAAGATTATCATGAAATTGTTTTAGGAGGTCCTAAAAAAGATTTTGAGTTGTTTGTTTTTTATAGGCAACATATTGTAAAAGCAGGAGATTTAGAATCTAATGTAATTTCCACAAGTAATGTGATGTTATTGGGTTCTGAAAAAGTTGAGAGGGAAGTTATGTGGTTTCCTTATATTGAAGCAATTGAAGTAGAAGGAGATAAAAATTATGTGAGTGATTTTGCATCTGAAGTTTCAAAACTTTATGTTGAAAAAAACAAATGGAAAATGTATTTTTGTGATGATAAGATTAAGACTAAGAAAGTTGATTGTTTAACAGATAGATTTAATCAAATAAATATACTTGATTGTAAAGAGATTATTAAAATAGCTGAAGAAAAAATGGGTTTTGATTCAAATAAAGTTTCTTGGAAATAAATTTTTAAACCAAAAAATTTAAATAGTATATCTTTCTCTGTGTATACATAAAGTATATACCTTAGTTTAAGATGACAGATATATTTGATAATACAATTTTATGTAAGAAATGCGATTCAAAAATGCAAAGAACTTCAATTAATAAAGATGGATTTTTGATAAGATTAATGCTCTGCCCAAAATGTGGAAATAAGTTAGTTCATCCTGTTGATGAACAAGAATACAAAAGATTTATGAACTTAAAAAATAAAGAATTTAGAGTAAAAATGAGACTTGTTGGAAATAGTTATGCTGTATCAATCCCAAAAGAAATTATTTTGTTTATGAGAGCACAGGAAAAACTGATGGATGATATGGTGAGGCTTTGTTTTGAAGAATCAGGAAGATTAAGTTTAAATTTTGATGAGTTATTAAATAGAAAATAAAATGATAAAAGAAATTCAATTAAAAGTTGTTGAAGCACAGCAAGATGATGCTTATAAGGGAATTGCAAGAATTGATTCTGAATTAATGAGAGATTTAGAAATTAGAAGAGGTGATGCTATATTAATAAAAGGAAATAAAAATACTGTTGCAATTGTTGATAGAGCTTATCCTGCTGATGTTGGAGAGGGTATAATTAGGATTGATGGTATTTTAAGGAGAAATTCAGGTTCTGGTGTTGGAGATATGGTTAGTGTTAGTAAGATAGATGTTAAAGAGGCTAAAAAAATCACAATTGCTCCTGCTCAAGAAGGGATTATGGTTCAGGGTGATGAGAAAAATTTGAGAAATAGCCTTTTAGGTAGAGTAATTGTTAAGGGAGATCTTGTTGTTTTAGGAGGTGTTCAGAGACGTAAAGATTTAATGTCAGAAGAATTTGGAGATATGGAAGATATTTTTGGAAATTTAAATGATATTCTTGGGGGAATTGGTTTTGGTGGTTTAAGGGGAGGGGTTACACAAATAAGATTTATGGTAGTAAATATCAATCCTAATCAACCTGTAAGAGTTACTGAAAATACTCAACTAACTTTAAGTTCTAAGGCAGTAAAGATTAGTGATGAAAAAGTTCCTGAGATAAATTATGAAGATATTGGGGGATTAAATGAAGAAGTTAAAAAAATAAGAGAGATGGTTGAAATTCCTTTAAAACATCCTGAGATTTTTGAGAAGCTTGGGGTAGATTCTCCTAAAGGTGTTTTATTAACAGGACCTCCAGGAACAGGTAAAACTCTTTTAGCCAAAGCAGTTGCTAATGAAACTGATGCTCATTTTATTTTACTTAATGGGCCAGAGATAATGTCTAAATTTTATGGAGAATCAGAGAAGAAAATTAGGGATTTATTTGAAGAAGCTGAAAAAAATGCCCCTGCAATTATTTTTATAGATGAACTTGATGCTATTGCTCCAAAAAGAGAAGATGTTGGTGGAGAGGTTGAAAGAAGAGTTGTGAGCCAGATTTTAACAATGATGGATGGACTTAATTCAAGAGGAAAAGTTATTGTTATTGGTGCTACAAATAGAATCAATGCAATTGATCCTGCTTTAAGACGTCCTGGAAGATTTGATAGAGAAATAGAAATTAATGTTCCTAGTAAAAAAGGTAGATTGGAAATTTTAAAAATTCATACAAGGGGAATGCCTTTAGATAAGAATGTTTCATTAGAAAAGTTATCCTCTTTAACTCATGGTTTTGTTGGGGCTGATTTAGAATCTTTGACTAAGGAAGCTGCTATGAATGTTTTAAGGATTTTTTTACCGAAAATAAAAATTGAAGAAGGAGAAGAAATTTCTCAGGAAATTTTAGAAAAACTTATTGTTAACCAAGATAATTTTATTGATGCTTTAAAAATTGTTAGACCTTCTGCAATGAGAGAAGTTTTGATAGAAACCCCTAATGTGGGTTGGGAAGATGTTGGGGGTCTAGGCAGTATTAAACAAGAATTAAAAGAATCTGTTGAATGGCCGATAAAATATTCTGGTAGTTTTGATAAGTTGGGAATTAGACCTTCAAGAGGAATTTTACTTTATGGGCCTCCTGGAACAGGTAAAACTCTTTTAGCTAAAGCAATTGCAAAAGAATCAGAAGCTAATTTTATTCAAATTAAAGGACCTTCCTTACTAAGTATGTGGGTTGGAAAATCTGAGGAAGGAGTTAGAAAGATTTTTGAGAGAGCAAGACAGGTTAGTCCTTGCATAATCTTTTTTGATGAGCTTGACGCATTGGCTGGAAAGCGTGGGGTTGAGACTGGATCAAAAGTTACTGAAAGAGTTTTAAATCAGTTATTATCTGAGATGGATGGTCTTGAAAATTTAAAAGATATTTTAATAATTGGGGCAACTAACAGGCCAGATATGTTAGATCCTGCATTGTTGAGGCCAGGAAGATTTGATAGAATTCTTTTAGTTAATGCTCCTGAAGAAGAAGGGAGAATAAATATCCTTAAAATTCATTTAAAAAAAACACCTATTGGAAATGGGAAAAGATTATTTAGTGAAAAAGAAAAAGAGGTTTTTTTAAAAGAACTTGCTAAAAAAACAGAAGGTTATACTGGCGCAGATATTGAATCTTTAGTTAGAGAGTCTGCTATGCTTGCTCTAAGAGAATCAATTAATTCAGAACAAGTTACTAAAAAGCATTTTGAAGAAGCACTTAAAAAAGTAAAACAAAGTATAAGCCAGAATACAATTAATGTTTATAAAAAAGTAGAAGAGAATTATCTTAAATCTGTTAAATCTGTTGCACCTATGACAGAAAGTTATTTGAAATAAATTAAATTTTTGAAAATGAAAAAGATAAAATGAATTGGTTTGACGAGGATCCTTTTGAGGATATATTTCAAGAATTTTTTGGAGAATCTTCCAGAACTAAAAATTATAGGGATAGAATTTTAGAAAATGAAGAAGATGAAAGGTTTATAGATTATGCAGAAGATGAAAAAAATGTTTATTTTATTTTTGAATTACCTGGTTATAATGAAAATGATGTTAGTGTAATTGTTAAGGATGGAAAAATTAATGTTAAAGTGCAAAAAAAAGATACAGGAGATGTTCAGGCTTATTTAAATGAAAAATTAGTTAGAGGGGTTTCAATAATTAAAAAATTGCCCCAGTTTATTAAAACTAAAAATTTTTCGCAAACAATGAAAAATGGGATATTGGAGGTTACATTTATTAAAAAGTAAAAATGGTTGAAAAAATTTTGCTTAAATTAAAAATAGCTGAATCTTTGCAAGAAGATATTGATAAAGGAATTGCTAGATTACCTTCTGCAATTATGAAGCAGTTGGAGATTGTTTCTGGAGATTTGATTGAGATTAAAGCAAAATTTGGTGTTGCTTTAAAAGCTATGAGATCAATTAAAAGTAATTTAGGAAAAGATGTAATTAGTATAGATGGTATTACACGTTCAAGTATTGGAGCTTCTATAGGTGAAGAAGTAGATGTTTCAGTAGTGTTAAAGATTAATGAAGCAAAAATAGTCACACTTTCTCCTACACAAGAAGGAATTAAGTTTAGTGATGACCCAACAGAATATTTTCATACAAAGCTTCTTCATAAACCCCTAAGTTTAGGGCAAAAAAATGTGATTGATGTTTTTGGTACAAGGTTAAATTATGTTGTTTCAAAAACAAATCCAAAGGGATATGTAATTGTTACTCCTTCTACAAAAATTGTTGTTTCAGAAGAGATTCATTCAGAAGATATACGTTCTACAGGAATTTCTTATGAAGATATTGGTGGACTTAAAAGTGAGATTGAATCAATTAGGGAGATGATTGAACTTCCAATGAAGCATCCAGAGGTTTTTGAAAAATTAGGTGTTGGAGCACCTAAAGGGGTTTTATTAACAGGACCTCCTGGAACAGGTAAAACTCTTTTAGCCAAGGCAGTTGCTAATGAAACTGATTCAGCTTTTTTTTCAATTGCAGGACCTGAAATTATGAGTAAATATTATGGTGAATCTGAAAAACATATTAGAGAGATTTTTGAAAAGGCAGAAAAATCTGCCCCAGCAATCATTTTTATAGATGAAATAGATTCAATTGCTCCTAAACGTGGAGAGGGAATAGATCAGACAGAAAAAAGAATTGTAGCACAATTATTAGCTTTAATGGATGGGCTTAAATCAAGAGGACAGATTGTAGTTATGGCTGCTACAAATAGGCCTGATGATATAGATGAAGCACTTAGAAGACCTGGAAGATTTGATAGAGAGTTAAAAATCAATCCCTCCTCTGAAATAGGAAGAAAGGAAATTTTGCAGATTCATACTAGGGGAATGCCTTTAGGAGAAAAGGTTGATTTTGATGAAATAGCAAGAAGAACAATTGGTTATACTGGTGCTGATTTAGAAATGTTATGTAAAGAAGCTGCTTTAAAATCTATTAAACCTTATTTTGCTGATTTAAAAAATATGCAGGATAAAATTCCCACTAATATTCTTGATAAAATTAAAGTTTCAAAAGAGAATTTTATTGAAGCTTTGAAATCTGTAGAACCTTCTGCAATGAGAGAGGTTTTAATTAATAAGCCTAATGTTAAATGGAGTGATGTTGGAGGTTTAGAAAAAGCTAAAGAGAAATTAAGAGAATTAGTTGAATTACCTCTACTTAGACCAGATTTATATGTTAAGGCAGGAATTAAACCTTCTAAAGGTGTTTTATTAACAGGACTTCCTGGAACAGGTAAAACTCTTTTAGCTAAAGCAGTTGCTAATGAATCAAATGCTAATTTTATTTCTATTAAAGGCCCTGAATTAGTAAGCAAATGGGTTGGAGAGTCAGAAAAAAGAATTAGGGAAATTTTTAAAAAAGCAAGACAGGTAGCACCTTCAATAATCTTTTTTGATGAGTTTGATAGTATTTCAAAATTAAGAGGTTCTTCAATGTCTGATTCAACTGAAAGAATTGTAAATCAATTATTAACAGAGTTAGATGGTGTTGAAGAGCTTGAGAAAGTTATTGTTATTGCTGCTACAAATAGAAAAGATTTAATAGACCCTTCTTTATTAAGACCAGGAAGAATTGATGCTATTCTTAACTTGGAAATTCCTGATGAAAAAACTAGGGAGAGAATATTTCATGTGCACACAAGAAAGATGCCTCTTGTAAAAGAAATTAAGATTAAAGATTATGTTCAAAAAACTGAGGGATTAACAGGAGCAGATATTGAATTTATTTGTAGAAATGCGGGGATTAATGCAATTAAAAGAGTTTACAAGCAAGGTTCAAAGAAAAAATTAGATTTGAAAATTACTAAAGAAGATTTTGATAAATCTCTAAAAGAAATTGCAGAACAAATGGGGAGAAAATTAGAAGATAATTTAATTGAGGAAAAGGAAAAAATTAAAGATTCTAAAGATAAACTAATTAAAGAGAAAATTAAAAATTCTATTCTTGAAAAAAATAAACTTTCTAAGAAAAAAGTTTCTAATAAAAAAAATTAATAGAGAAAAGTAACTATTTATAAGTCGTAACATATAGAAAGGTTTTTAAAGTGATTTTTTCTTATGTTTTTATGACAAATGAAAAATATAATTCAGATAAAAATACAAGAGGATTAATTTATATTGCAGAAGATGATTTATATGTGTCTGATTTTTTAAAAGATGTATTTAATGATTTTTTCCAGAATTATGATACTCAAATATTTAATAATGGGCATAAACTTCAAGAAAAATTAGAAGAACATATTAAAAATGCAAAGAGACTTGACTTGGTTCTTACTGATAATGCGGTTCCTGATGATTCATTAGGTCTTAAATTAGTAAAAGAATATTCTCCAAAATTAAAAACACCTTTTTTAATGATGTCTGCATATGATGTTAGAAAAGAAGCTATTGAAGCAGGAGCTCGTGATTTTTTTTTAAAACCTGTTAAGTTATTAAATTTTATTCAGGTTGTGAAAAATAATTTAGAGAAGAAATAGTTTTCTATGAAATAAAAATTATTCACTAGTTATAATAACTTTATCTTCAACTATCATTGTATTTTCTGATTGAGCAACTTTTGAGTGCGATGATTCTATTAATTGATTAAAATTGTGCAGATTTCCATTATCTTCAAGTTGTTTTAGGGATATTAATGCTCGAGTTCCGAATTTTTTAATAATCCATCTTGAGCAAAAAGGAAGAGTTTTATATTCATTGCTGAGATATTCTAATACCTCTCTTGCAAAAGGATTTCTTGGGGTTTTGGTATTTTCTAAAATATATATCCCTGAAGGTTTTCCATCATAAACTTTGCCTGAACCAGAATTAAGTGTTACAAAAGGTTCAATTGCATAAAGTCCTGTTGTTATTTTATCTTGTTTATTGTTATTAACATTAGGTATAGATAATCCAGTGTGCAATTCATATTGGTCAATTTGATGCCCTGTTAGATTTATTATTGGAATAAAACCATCAGAATTTATTGATTTTTCTATTTCAGAACTTATTTTATTTACTGAAATATTTTCTTTTATTGTTTCTTGTGCTTTTTTTAAGGCTTTTTTTGAAGATTGTATTAATTTCTTATTTTCTTCATCTTCATCTAAATCCAAGGAAAATGCAGTATCAGAAATCCAGCCATCAATATGAACGCCTAAATCAATTTTTAGTAAACCATGTGCAAGAGTTTCATCATTATAAGAGGGGGTGTAATGGGCCGCAATTTCATTTATGCTTAAATTTGTTGGAAAAGCTATTTTTCCTCCTAATTCAAAAATTTTATCTTCTATTTTTTCAGCAATTTCCAATAAAGGCATTCCTGGTTTAATTATTGTTCTTGCATAATCTTTAACTTGAGAAGATATGTTCCCTGCCTGAATTATTTTATCATTATCCATGAAATAAAATAGAAAAATGAGTTTTTAAGTTTAGTGATAATTGATTTATTTACCCTAGAGAGAATTAGCGAATTTTTCTAGTATTTGAAATAATGGCTCATAATTTAAACCAATAGAAATCTTAGTTATAGGTAATTTTGTATTTTTGGGCCTTTCTAATCTTCCAATAAGTAAATCATAAATATTTAATGGAAAGACATTTCCCCATTTTTGATTCTTTCCCCATTTTTGATTCATATGCTTATCGATTATCCTCTCTAATATCTCTTCTTCTTGCCTTTCTTCTTTGAGGCAATAGGAACCTTCAAAAAATATATCCCTCTAAATTTATACCTCCTCTTAAACTAGTTATGGGAGGATTGCTTAATCTTCCTAAGAGGTATCCCCCTTTTCCATCCCCCCTGATAAAATCTGTTCTTAAGATTTCTCCAACTCTTTCATTTAAAGCAAATATTAGTTTAGAAGTTGTTATCATTGATTCTAATTGAATACTTTCCATTAATCCATAATCTTTTTTTATTTCTTGCGGGTGATTATTTTTTTTATTATAAAAAATTTTATCTGCCATAAAATTATAATTAGAAAAGAAGTTTTTAAGAATTTATTTAATAAAAGATATATCTAAAACTCTCCTAAAGTCATTTGTTTTTTATTTTCTATAAGCTCTTTCACATTAATCCCAAAAATCTGAAAAATATTTTCTGCTGCAGGCAGAATTTGTCTTTCTAAGTAATATTTTATATCATATTTGCCTGATTGATTTGGAAGTTTTACTTTATCTCTAATTAACTTACTTTTTGAATCTGGTTTAGATTCTGAGATATAATAAGTTATTAAGTTTCCCTGACTTACAGGTATATTTAATTCCCTCATTTTTTTTGCAGCTACAACATGGGGGGAAATTGATTTATATTCTGATATTGGTTTTTTTAATTGTGTTTTTATAATAAGTTCTTCTAATAAAACCTCTCGATTTTTTATTTTTTCAACTATTTTTTTAAAGTATTTAAGTGCATCTTTTTCATCACCTTTTTTCAAAATTTTTTCTATGATTTTATTTTGCATATCCCTTGATAATTTGCACCAATCTCTTCTTACTGTTTCAAATCCTCTTATTTTTAATTTTCCTTTTTCATCAATTAAGGCGTATTTCTTTTTTGCTCCTGTTATTCCTGCTCTTGTTGTTACCCATATTCCTTTTTCAAAAAAGCCATCTAATTCAAGTTCCATTATTCCTGGAAGTTCTGAATTTATTTCTTCTAAGAATGTTTTGATTTCTTTTTTTGATTTTTTGCCTGTAAGAAAAGCAATAGAATCTGTATCTCCATAAATAACTTTAAACCCCTTATCTTGTATTTTTTTTATAGTGTCTTGGTTAAATTTTCTTACAAATGCAAGTATTGACGCAGATGTTTCATGAGAATAATATCTTGCTCCGAAAAAACCTATATAGCCATGAATAGATGCAGATAATACTTTGAATGCATTGCTTCTTGCAAAGGTTATGGTGTTTGGATTTTTCTTATATTCTTTTTTGAATTTTTTTCTTTTTTCAAAAATTTCTTTTAATAACAATGGAATAAATCCTGGTTTTTTAGAGAAATAAAATTTTTGTTTTTCCCCTTCAAGAATTATTTCTGGTGTTTCATAAAAATCTTTTGAATTTTTAGGTTTTTCCTCTAACAGAGTTGGTTTTGACAAATTCATTGAAATTATTATGCTTGTGTGCATTGAGGTGAAATCAAACATTGCAATTTTTTTATAAAGTCCAGGTTTAGGTTCAAATACAAAAGCCCCCTCAACACTTTTGAGTTTTTTTCTTTTGGAAATTTCTTCATATGATGGTCTTTTTTCAGGAATTTCATTAAATTCGTTGAGATGATGTAATAGATAACTTTCAATATATTTTGATAATCCTGCTCTTGTAATATCAAAAATTGGATTTTGTATAACAATTGTAAATTCTTTCATATCTTCCCAGAATTTCTCAAAAAGTTTAGAAACTAAAACAGAATCATGCAAATTATATTCATAATATTTTTTTAGTTCATCTTTTTTTAATTGTGAGGAGTGTTTTAATTTAAAATCCTTTTTACTATCTCCTAAAAATTCTTTCGCAACTTCATTTAGGGAAAGTGTTTCCGATTTCATATATTGTGCATAAGCTGTTCTTATGAATTTTAATATGTCTATATGAACTATCCCGTTTATTTTTCCTATGGGAATTCCTTCAACTCTTCCTCTTGAAAATTTAGGTGGACGATTATCCAGTCCAAGACATAAATTTGCTTTTAATTTTTCTGCTCTTGATTTTAGATAAGGTAAGTCAAATCCATCTGAAAAATAACCTGTTAAAAAATCCGGAGATATCTTTCTTACATATTCTGTAAATTTTTCTATTAATTCTATTTCATCTTTGACATATTCGACATAAGAAGGGATTTTGCCAGAGGTTTTTTTCCATGTTAATACTTTTTTAAAATTATTTTCATTTCCAACAAGAGAAATCATTATAATTTCTCCCTGCCCAATTTTTATGTCATCTGTTTCTATATCATATGCAAGAATTTTTGGTTTGAAATTTTTTTGGTCAATTTCTTTGTGTTTTTCTAATTTAATGCAATTATCAACATCTAAGCTTTTAGCAATACCCCCAAATTCTTCTATTATGACAGGGCCTGTTATTTCATATTCTTTTAATGGAGAAAGTTTTTTTTCAATTATATAATGTGTGATAAATCCTAAATCATAACCTCTTCTTTTTTTTATTTCAGGAAATGCAAGTTTATCTGCAATATCGTGCAAATCTTTATAATTTGTTGCAAAAATTTTTAAGGCTTTTACTGGTTTTCCAAGAAATTTTTTTTCATGAATTTCAACTTTTTCAACCTTTGTTTTTCTTCCTTTTATATCTAATTTTATATTCTGAATTTTTTTAATTAATTTATTTAGCTTAGTTTCTTTCAAATTATCTTCAAGTATTGCCCATAAATAAATATCGCAACTATCAATAATACATAGTCTTTTTCCTTTAGAATCTCTTCCGATTATTTTTATGTGATTTTTGCCCTGCCAGTCAAAATAATCATAATCTATTGGGATAAACTGGGTTTCCATATATAGATTGTTAGGAGGGCTTTTTATATTTTTTATTTATTATTGTGAAAAATATTTTTTTTTGATTTAGATAGTTTTTTAGATATTATCCCTATTTTTTGTTATGATTGATTTTGCAGATAATATAATTTAAATTTAATTGGGAGTTTCCTTCTTCTTTTTTAGAAAAAAAGCAAAAAATATTGGAGCTAAATTAAGTATTTCGTTTGTTTTTATCAAAGTTCATTTATTCATTATTTAACAATTTTAGAATTTCTTTTCTAACAATTTTTTATTCTTTTTCAACAGGTTTTTTATCATCATCAAATTCTTTTACAGATTCTCTTGCAAAAAATAAAGTTCTTTTTTTGATAATTTTTTACTTTTTTTGATTGTTATCACATATTTTTATTAATCAATTTTCAATTTATAGATTTAACTTAAAGAAAGATTATTAAATTAGTATTATTTAATATCGGTAAGATGAAAATTAGAAATAAAATTCTACAAATTTTTTTAAATACTATCCCTATAATTTTAATGATTGCTTTTATTCCTGTTTTAAAAAATGATTATGTTTTAACGGGGGTTTATATTTTAATTATTGGAATATCTTTTTCTGTAAAATATGAGCAGAAAGATTATTTATTTTTTATATTTGGATTTATTATTATGATAATTTCTGAATGTTTTTTTATTTCTACTGGAGTTGAGGTATTTATTAGAAATAGTCTTTTTGGAGTAATGCCTTTATGGCTCCCAGTTTTATGGGCTTATGTATTTGCTATTATGAGAAGAACAATTGTTATTCTTGATAAATAAAAAACTTTTTGTTTTTTTTAATTCCTTTTCATAACCAAGTAAACTGTTCTGTTTTTTGGGATATCTGGATAATCAGTTATAATTTCTCCGTGAAAACCATTTTGAATAAAAACTTTTGCAGTTTCTTTTAGTTCTTGTTCACTTTTTGGATAAAATTGAATTATTAGGGGTTTGTTTTTATCTAAAATGGAATAAATTCCTTCTGCAACTTTTTTAATCTCTTGTTTATTTTTAATCCATTGAAGTGCAGATACAGAAACAACTCCATCAAATTTTTTTCCAGCAAAAAGTCCCTGGATATTTTTCATATCTCCTACAACTGCTTCAAATTTTCTTTCTTTTGCTTTTTCAATCATTTTCGGAATTAAGTCTAAACAAGTCACTTTATATCCTTTAGAGCGATAAATTTCAGCAGTATAACCTGGACCTGA
>CAZRJS010000015.1:14385-19359 GCA_964600565.1 Candidatus Woesearchaeota archaeon
TTTTATTTTTATAAAGAAAAATTGAAAAGTATGAATATTAAATAGTCCTTTATTTTGTAATTTATATGAAAAAATATAATTTTCAATATTGTCAAAAAATTGTTGTATTCTCAAGAGATAAAACTAAAGTGCTTCTTTGTAAAAGGAAAGGAGAAGAAGATTATGATAATATGTTTTCATTTATTGGTGGAAAGATGGAAACAGATGATATTTCTATTATTGAGGGTTTGAAAAGAGAGAAAAATGAAGAGGTTGGGAAGATGTTTAAGATAAAGATTTATCCTTTGTTTAGTTTTAATTTGTTATTTAAGAAAAAAGAGGGTAATTCAATGGTTTTGCCACATTATCTTGCAATTTATGAAAATGGAAAAATTAATTTAAATGAAGAGTATTCAGATTATCAGTGGATTGAGATTAATAAATTAAAGGATTTTGAACCTAAAATCCCTACTATTCCTGAAGCAGTAAATAATCTTTTAAAATTAGAAAAAATTGTAGAAGAAAAAGAATTTATTTTAATTTAAGTTTTTTGATGTAACATAAGATTTAAATACCACTAGATAGTAGTTATATTACATGGAAAAACATTATGTTATAAATTTACCTGAAAGATTTCCTGAAGAGTTAATAACTAATTTAAGTGGTGTTAGATATGCTAATTGGGATATGATTAAAAAATTATATAATGCTTATGAGAAAATTCCTAAAGAAAATTCAACTTATGCTGCTAGTCCAAAAGATGCTTTAGGACATTTATTTTTTAGAACTTTAGAAAATAAATTAGCTAAGACTTTTTTGAAGATGTTTAAGTCTAATGCTAAAAAATATGCTTTTGATTTGCAATTTCTTGCAATTAAGGATTTAAATGGAAAAAGCCTTTCTTTTAGTCAAGCTAAAACTTTTAGAACTATGGAACTTGCGCTAGATATTTCTCGGGTTCAGGGGGGGAAACCAGATTATTTTAAGGCAAATAAGTTGATTTTTGATTGCGAAAAGAATTTCCAATAATTATTTATATTTCTATATCTTAGTTTATTATAATAAAATGGGATTAAATATAAGGGAAATAATACCAAGAAAAGAAATTGAATTAGAAGATCTTAATGGAAAAACTCTTTGTATTGATGCGTATAATTTTTTATATCAATTTTTAACTACAATTAGACAAATTGATGGAACTCCACTTATGGATTCTAATGCTAGAATAACAAGTCATCTTTCTGGACTTTTTTATAGGAGTATTGCTTTGTTAAAACAAGGAATTAAATTAATTTATGTTTTTGATGGAAAAGCACCTGATTTAAAATTTAAAACTGCTAATTTAAGAGAAAAATCAAAAAGTCTTGCTGAAGAGAGATATGGAGAAGCTAAAAAAAGAGAAGATACTGAATCAATGAAAAAATATAGTAGTCAATTTGTTCATTTAGATAAAGAAATGATTGAAGAAAGTAGAGAACTTCTTGAAGCAATGGGTATTCCAGTTGTAATGGCTTTAGGAGAGGGGGAAGAGGAAGCAGCTTATTTGGCAAAGATTAAGGAGGAAGTTTATGCTAGTGCAAGTCAGGATTATGATAGTTTGCTTTTTGGAACTCCGAAATTAATAAGAAATTTAACCCTTTCTAGAAAGAAAAAATTTTCTGGGGGGGTTTATTTAGAGGTTAAACCAGAATTAATTGAACTTGAAAAAGTTTTGAATTTTCTTGAAATAAATTTAGATCAATTAATTTGTTTAGGTATTTTAGTTGGAACAGATTATAATCCTAAAGGTGTTCCAGGAATTGGACCAAAAAAAGCCCTGAGTTTAGTGCAGAGATATAAGCAACCTGTTTTAATATTTGAAAATGTTGAAGAACAGATAATGACCCTGCCTGAAGAAAATCAGTTTGATTGGAAAGAAATTTTTGAATTATTCCATAATTATAATGTTAATGATGTTGATTTTAATTTTAATAAAATTAACAAAGAGAAAATAGAAGAAATTTTAGTTAAAAGACATGATTTTTCTGAAGAGAGAGTTAAAAAACAATTAAACAAGCTTTCTGAAATTGAAGAAAGAAACAAACAGAAAGGATTAGGTAACTGGTTTTAAAAAGTTTTAAATTCTCTGTTTATTTTAAGGAAAATGAATATATTATATGGTGTTAGTGGAGAAGGATTAGGGCATGCATTCCATGCTATAGAGATAACCAAATTTTTACAAAAAAAAGGACATAAGGTTATTATTGTTACTTATGGACAATCTTATGATATTTTGAAGAATAAATTTGATGTTTTTTTAATAGAGGGGATACATCCTATTTATGAGGGGGGAATATTAAATTTAAAAAAATCTTTTGTTTATAATATTAAACCTATTTTGAAAAATTTTAAAAGGAAAAAAGAAATTCAAGATAAAGTTAAAAAATTTAATCCAGATGTTTGTATTTCCGATATGGAGCCTATTGTTCCAATTATTTCCTATTATTATAAAGTTCCTTTAATATTTTTGAGTAATCAAACAAGATTTATTCGATTTAAACTTGATTTTCCTAAGAAATACTTTAAAAATTATTTTATTGCTAAGATTGCTATTAAACTAGTTGTACCTAAGGCAGATTATTATATTGCCCTGTCAATTTCTAATTTAAAATCCAAGAAAAAAAATACTTTTATCTCTTCTCCAATTATAAGAAAAGAAGTTATTTGTTCCAAACCTAATAATAAGGGAAGAATTGTTGTTTATTTATCTAAAAAAAATCAAAGAATTTTAGATATCTTAAAAAATATAGATGAAAAATTTATAGTTTATGGGTATGATACCAATAAAATAGATAATAATTTTGAATTTAAGAAAAAAGAAAATTTTATTGGGGATTTTATAAAATCAAAGGCAATTATTTCTAATTCAGGATTTACTTCTGTTTCTGAATCATTATATTTGAAAAAACCTTATTTAGCAGTTCCTCTTAAAGGACAATTTGAGCAAGAGTTTAATGCTCTTTTTTTAGAAAAAAAAGGTTTTGGAATTTATTCTGAATTTTTAACAGAAAAAGATATTAAAGATTTCTTATTGCATTTAAATAAATATGAAAAAAATTTAAAAAATTATAATTTAAATCTTGAGAATGTTTTTTTAGTTTTAGAAAAGATATTGGAAAAAATAAAAATTAAATGAGGTCTATTTTATAAAATATTTTTTTAGATAATTTTCTGAAAATTTATATATTGGATATATAAGAAGGATTGTTCCTACCAAATCTATGCTATAATGGCCTCTTGAGATTAATAAAGTAATTCCTACAAGGAATGTTAATAATAAAGCGAGGTTCTTTTTTGTTATTAAATAAGCAAGAAGAGGGATTGATAAATGTCCTGAGGGAAATGCACCATACATTAAAACACTTTTATTGGAGTTATATAATATGCCATTATATTCATATGGAAAACCAAGGGGAGTTAATACAATAAGAAATGCTCGGAATAAATGAAAAATTGAGATAATTAAGATTGCATAAGGAAGATAATATTTATTTTTTTTAAAAGACCAAATTAGAAGATAGAGTGCACTTAGCAACATAAGAACTTCAGATACCCAAAGAATTGGAAGATAAGGTAGATGTTCCCAAATTAAATCTTTTACAACAGGAGGGATATTAAAAGTAGAATGGATATATTTACTTGCAATATAAGTTATTTTTGTAGATATAAGACTACAGACTATTGTAATTCCCATTAATATTAAAAATCTTTTTTCAATAAATTTTTCTTTTAGATATTTTAATTTGAGTTCCATTTATATTCTTTAAAATTTAATTCTGTTTTTCATGATTTCAAATTTGAGATAGACTATTAATGCAATAGTAATTCCCCCTAAAAGATCAAAAATTAAATCATACATAGTGTCATTTAAACTATATTGATTTTTTGTTTCGAATATTTTATCTATTGTGAATTCTCCCATTTCCCATAATGTTCCAATTGAAAGAGTAAAAATTATTATAAAAATAATTATATGAATTTTTTTAAGTCTTAATTTTGAATATTTTTCTAAAATTATTGTTGAAACAAATCCTAATAATGCCACTGTAATTGAACCTAAGAAATGTGTAAATTTATCATAAAAAGGACTATATGTTGGATAGAAATTTAGAACAAGTCCTCCTGTATGAAAACATAGAGATAAAACAATTAGGAAATTTAATCCCCAGTGGAGAGAGAGTTTCCATTTTTTCTCTATTATATGAGGGATAAAAGTTATGAATAAAGCAATCAAAGTTCCAGTTATAACAAGATACTTTTTTTGAGATATTGCTACTATTAAGAAGGCAAATATTAGAAATTGCATGAGGTATGTGGTGTAAATCCAAAAGTTTTTTTTAAACATATAAAAAAAGATAGTTTTTTAACCTATAAAAATGTTTTTTATAATATAAAAAAGAATTAAGTGACTGGTTTTAAAAAGTTTTAAATCCTTTGTTTATCTTAATTTTCTTAAATGGAAAAAATAAAGAAAAATCCCTCAAAATTGAATTTTTCTAATCCTTCTTTTGGTTACAATAAAGTTGAAGTATCTCCCAAAAGAAAAATAAATTCATTTGATTTATTGGGAAATATTGCAGTTGTGAAATTTCCCAGAGAATTTTCTGAAAGAAAAAAAAAGATTTTTGCCAAAAATCTTTTGAATGAAGTTAAAGCAATTAAAACAGTTATTGAGAAAGTTGGAAAAATCAAAGGAAGATTGAGGAAATTTGATTTTAAACATCTTGCAGGTGAAAAAACAAGTGAGGTTTTGTATAAAGAAAATAATTGTGTTTTTAGATTTAATTTAGGCACGAGTTATTTTTCTTCTCGTTTAAGTAATGAAAGAAAAGAAATTGCATTGAATATTGAAAAAGATAATAATGTTTTAGTTATGTTTGCAGGTGTTGGTCCATATTCTATTGTTATTGCTAAAAATTCTCCTGCAAAAAAAGTTTTTTCAAATGAAATTAATAG
>CAZRJS010000016.1:0-18612 GCA_964600565.1 Candidatus Woesearchaeota archaeon
ATGGTTTAATTCTCCAATTTTAAAAGTTATAATTCATACTACATAATGTAATACATAAATTAACTTTGTCAAGTAGTTATTTTAATCTATTTCCAATAGATAGAAGTTTTCTAATATCTGCCCAATTATTAGCTCTAGTGAACTTACTAGTATCTATATAATTATCTTCATTCCAAGGTCTAGTCATTAAAATCAAACCTTTAGCCCATCGTTGCTTAGCATTATACATATCATATAAACTATCTTCTAAATCATCCACAAAAGCATCCAACCGAAGCGCTTTAGCAAATTCCCCTTTACTGCTACCACCAGTAAGAACTAATTTATCAAAACTCACCTTATGTTTATGAAGCCATCTACTAGTCATACCAGTAAGTTCCTTAGCCCTCTTAGTTATAATAAATATTTTATGTCCCTGATGTTTTAAATCATTTATTACTTTAACAGCCTCTTTATAGGGTTCTACTCTCCCCATCATCTTCTTATCAAATATTGCCCACATCAAAGTTTCAACAGCAGCCTTCTGTTCATCCTCCTTCTCTGAAAAAACATTATCAGCAAACTGATAACTTTTAAGCACTTCTATCCCATAGTTGCAATCAAACACATCATTCAAATGGTTTATAGTCATCTGAGCTGTCTGTGCTATAACCTCATCTAGATCAAATCCAAAATTCATAATCTTATCCTTTGTTTAATTTGTGTACAAATTGATAAACTGTTTAATTGACAGCGCCATTCATATAGAGCCTGTTTACTTTCTTTTGTTCTTATCAGAATAGAACCGTAGCTATTATATTTTCTACATGGAGGTGGTACAAGTGGACTAGTTGGATTAAAACTACTATATTCCTCATGTAGTTTACAACTTAATGGAGTAGAATTATATATCTCTGGGCAATTTCTTCTAAAATATTTTAGAAATTTAGGTAATTTGTTGCACTTACCTCCAGCCCCCCAATCAAGATATATACAATTAATACGTGGTGATCTCATACCTTTTCCTTTAAAATAAATGAGGAACTAAAGTGTTCCCCATGTATTTATATAATAAACATTTTTATTGATTTGTCAAGGTTTATTTTTGTTCACTACATCTTAATTCATAATAATTACATCCTGGCAGTCTATGTACTTCTTTATGGCATGTTTTACATAGAGTCACGCAGTTACTAATATCTGCAGATTCAATTGGTGATTCATTTATAGGTAATATATGATGACAATGTAATTGCACTTCATCTGAGGTTTTATTGCATATTTGACATTTCCAATTATCCCTGGCCAATACCATTTGTCGAAGTTGTGGCTGGACCTCACGTGATGTTGCCTTCTTAAACCCTTTGATATTTACCTGCTGATTGTAGATAGGACAAGCTTGCTTACACCCCTTAGAGCAATACAATGATTTTGACCCTCCTGTATTGTTCAAGGCATTAATTCTGTGGCTAACCTCCCTATTTGTCGGAATAAAATACTTACCGCAGTATCTACATTTAACCTCTAAATAAATTCCGTCTTCAGCTTTTCTTGGACTCTCATCTACAGTTAGTTTATCATGGTATTTAATATACTCAGCATCACTTAAACTAGCTTTCTTACGCATTAGGGTGAACCTCCCCTTATTTTCTTTATAGTATTGCTTAACTTTATCTTTGTTATTAATGTGGTACTGCCTATGTTTCTCTGCAAGCACGGCTTTATTGTTTTTATAATAAAGAGCGTCCTTAATTTTAATTTTTTCTTTATTATCTAATCTATATTGTTTATCGTAAGCTTTTTTATTTTTTTTATTTTTATCACGTAATTTCTGACAGTTATCTTTATTATTTTTAACATACTGCTCATTATAAAGCTTCTTTCTACCTGCCCGAACTATATAATTAGCAACATCTTGTGCAGTTTCATTTGAATAACGCCACTGGAAACCCCCAGATTTCTTTTGCTTCATTACACAAGCACTAGAAATACCTGATGCAGCAATACCGAGTGCCTTAGCTGCCTCAGTTACAGAGGACCATTCTTTTATAAATTTTCCAGAAAGTGAGTGTTGACATACCGGTTTAAATCTTTTTTTGGAGTTGGCCTCAATAGCTGCTAAACTCCAAGATTTACGCTTAGTTAAATTTTTTAAATCCTCTTTAGTTACTCCGTCATATTCATACCTCCAAATAAAATCATTACTTGTTTTTAACTTTCTTTCACATACTGATTTAATGCTGGAATCACTGGTCAGAGTTATCCTTTTAGCTTCAGACATAGACTCCCACAATTTTATAAATTTACCTTGCTTTGTATATTGTTTAACTGGCACTTTTTTACCCATAACAACCTCCTTAAAGTACAAACTGTATACTTTTAAGGAGGTTAGATAAAACATAATTAATTAAGGTTATGAACAAAGAGATGATCCACAAGAAATACACAGTACACACCCCTCTTGAAGAATAATATCCTTACTACCACATGAAGGGCACACCATGCCCAAATCACCGTCAATATCTGTTACATAATTCATAAGGTATTTCTTTAATCTAAAAACAAGTGTTCCTGGACCAGCATTATCTACATCACTAAGCGCCTTAACAATATCCAACATAGGCACGTTATGGCGGAACAAGAACCCTAAAGTACGCGCAATCTTAACATGGTTAGACTGCCTTGTGAATTTTTTCTCTACTTCTTCAAACTTTTTTCCATTTAATTTATATTTTCTAGCTACTTTTCTCAAACCACCAATAGCATCCATAGTTATATCAGTTTTAGACGTAGTATTTGTGGATATAAAGCATGCAAAAGGCTTCTTCATTTCAACATCCATAAAACTAAAGTGTACGTACCATTTTCGATTATTTCCACGTAGTATTACCCCTTTAGAAGGATACTCCTCAGGTAATTTAATAATATCATATATAATTTTACCAGATTCATGCCCCTTAAATGCGTCAATAAACTCTTCTTGCTTATCTTTAATGATTTGTACCTTCTCATCCCTCTTAGCCTCTAAAACAGCCACTGAGGTGCCGTCACGATAGGTTGTACACCCCTTCACTCCGTAATCATGAATTCTACCATACAAAACCTTGAACTCTTCAAAGGAAATATCTGCCGGTAAGTTTATAGTTTTTGATGCTGATAAATCACAAAATCTGCTAACCACGCTCAAAATATTAAGATGTTCTTGAACAGTTAGTCCAGGAGTAGTAGTAAATTCTGTCTTACCATACTTCTTCCCCACAGTATATCCATAATCACTTATGGTTATTTCCTCACACAACCCTTGGTTTTTATCAATACGAAAGTGATTGTCAGAAGACATCAGTACAATTTCATCTGCTATTTGTTCCTCTTTTAGATAATCAGTTTCAAACCATTCTCCTTTGTGAACATTAGGGTATTTAAAGTCAACCTTCTTACCTTCAACCCTATTCCAACGAACAAATTCCATTAGAAAAACAGGTTCTAAACCCCCTGAAACATTTCCTGCCAGTATAGCCAAGGAGCCTGTAGGAGCAATTGCTGAAAGAGCAGAGTTACGAAGCCCATACTTTTTAATTAAAGCAAGAACATCTTTATCTAATACTCCCCCATGTTTAACATAACCAGTCTGTAATAACTTATCAGAATATAATTTAAATGGCCCTTTTTCTTTAGCCAACAACGCTGAAGTCCTATAAGCTGTATTCATCATCAAACTAAGTAGATCCTCAGTAAATTTAATACTAAACTCACCGCCATAACGAACACCCATCATCATAAACAATGACCCCAGTCCACAAATACCTAGACCTATTTTTCGCTTCATCTTAGCACCATACTCATACATATCGAGTGGGTATTGGGATATATCAATTACATTATCTAGAGCTTCTATCATCAATTCAACATCTTCTACAAACATTTCCTTATTAAAAACTTCAAGCTCCATATCATAGTATTTAGTTAGATTTAAAGACCCTAAATCACACACATCCCCTAGATTGTACTCTTTACCTTTATGTGTAATTTTTCCGGTATTTCCGACGACTTCCCCACATCCTCGTGATACATAGCCTTCGTGGTTCCAATCATCGGAATTTGGTTCATAAAGATCGTACACAGTAGTCTTACCTTTGTATTCAATACTCTTAATTCTAGTTTTCCATTTTACTCCATTTAATTGTTTAGTTTTAATAAGTGTTTTAAGTTTTTCATTTTTTTCTGGATGACTTAAGTATTTTATTTGAGCATGCAAATTAAGTATAGAATCATTTTCTATAATACCTTCAGGACAATCCTTTTTTCTAATTACTTCTCTACCATATATTTTTGAAATTTCACCAGCTCTACAAGATGTATATACTTTATAATCAGCCTTAACAAATAAAAATAAATGTTTTAATAAATTATGAATCAACATAGAAGAATTTTTAAATCTTACCTGAGCATATCTTCCTTTTAAATTAACGTTACCGTCAGAGCACAGTAGGCCGTCTATCAGTCCTAAAATAAAATTACGATTAGTATTTATTAAATTACAAACATCAAAACTCTTTCCATTAGGGTCAATTTTTAATTTTTTAAATAGACCTTTAATGTATTTTGAATTATTAGTATAATAATATCTAGCACAATTTCCCTCACTTGTGTTAATCCTGCAATCACCTCCAAGCCTTTTGAATAAATTTTCAATAAATTTATTATCTTCAGTAGTATTACAAGAAATATTAAAGGAGTTATAATTAGAAAAAGAACCATCACCTAAATACAAACCAATTAGTAACCCCTCATCCCTAGATAATGTATTATCTATGTCAGGGAATTTTTTGTACCACTCTTTCCTAACAAATTCACCAACATTAATGTCCGACAACCTTTTACTGTTTGACCAGGTTTTTCTTGCCTCCCGATCATTAATCATCGTGTGAAAAATATGACCCATAGTCACATCTTGATAAAATCCATCATAAAATGTTACACGATAAACATCTTCGTCTTCATGAACCTCTATGCTGTCTGTTCTTCCAGAGCCTAAAGTTGTTTGAATTCCTTGACCTTTAACTATAGTTTCTACAGGAAAAATACCATTAGGAGTAGTTACTAATGTACCTTTAGCAATGCAAGGATTTGTTGCACAGATACTGCTTTCTAAATAATTAATATTATCCATGCGTCTAATAGTATCTATAAATAGAATTCCGGGCTCATTTCGATGGTAACTACTCTTTAATAAAAGTTCCCACAACTCCACAGCTTTTATTGTTTTATATACTACAGTTGGCAACCCTTTCTCTGCCCACTTTTCAAAATTACCATCCCATTCTTTATCATACCTATCATAATTAATATCAGGGAACCAAAGATCCCAATCTAAATCATTATCTACAGCATACATAAACGCATC
Source organism: Candidatus Woesearchaeota archaeon (assembly GCA_964600565.1). GTDB lineage: Archaea > Nanobdellota > Nanobdellia > Pacearchaeales > GW2011-AR1 > CAZRJS01. The sequence goes on from CAZRJS010000016.1 coordinate 5,384, forward strand.
AGTTACCAACACAGACATATTCATTTTTGTAAGTTTATTTGGAATAGATTTAGCTGTAATAAACTCAAAAATATCTGGATGGCAGGCGCTCATTGTAACCATCGTAGCCCCCTTACGTATAGAACTCTTAGTTGGAACACCTTGAAAAGAATCCTCCTTGTCAACACTTCCTGACGTGATAACCTCACTGGCAACGTTAAATAGCTCAAGGAACTTAACAGAGCCTGGAGAAGTAACTCCTATTTTTCTAATAAGTGTTTTTGCAGGTCTGAAAAAATTGGCACAAAAACCAACCCCACCCTCACTTTTTAATGTAAGTGCGTAGTTAGATAGTGTTTTTAATATCCCTTCCAAAGAATCAGGCTCTTCAGAAATAGGCTCAATAAAACAATTAAATAAAGTTAGCCCCCTTTCATGGGTTCCAATATTTGAATTAATTCTTCCTCCAAATAAAGTCCTAAAATCCATTATAGAAGCTTTTAATCTATCTGCCTTTCGTTTATCATCCGCAAATATAGTAAAGGCAACCCTCTCACAAAATTCTTCATACGTTTCATCTTTGTATTGATACTTATCCCTCCAAATTTTTTCCTGAAAATCATTAATAAATGCCATGCAATTATTTATCTCCTTTAATGTTTATAATTATACCTATTAAATATTATGGCTTGATACCATGCTGTATGCCAATTCCTATCTTTATTAGCTCTTGTATTACAAGAACGACACAAATAGTCATCTACCTAAGTGTTAATTTATTTTATACATCTAAAATCATAATAGCTGCATCCGGGCAGTTTATGCACTTTTTTGTGACAAGCCTTGCATAAAGTTATACAGATGTCAATATCTGCAGATTCTATTGGATTATGATGAATGCCTTCTATATGATGACAATGTAATTGTGCTTCTTGTTGATTTTTGCCACAAATTTGACACTCATAATTGTCCCTAGCAAGTACCATTTGACGAAGTTGTGGTTGTACTTCCCGTGAAGTTGCCTTCTTAAAACCTTTTGGCCACAAAATACGTTTAAAAATAGGACAAGCTGCTTTACAATTGTCAGAACAATAAAATCTCCCTTCACCTGCATTCTTACCCTCTATACAATTTAAACGTAGTTTTACAGCTGAGATACTAGGCATATATAACTTACCACAATAAGCGCATCTAACTAGAAGTACATTAATACCATACTCCTCATGAACTTTATACGAAATTTTCTCTATATTACCAAAACTATCTTTATATGCCTCATAAGGAGTAATACCAAGCTCAGTTATAGGTTTATAAGTCCCATACTTATTTCTAATACAACCACAACTCTTAATAGAATTATTTTTTATATGGGAAGCGCTAGCATAGAAATAATTACCACATCTACACAAACACTTCCACATAATGCCGCTATCCTTACTTACAGACTTGGCTATAACCTTATAATTTTCTGACTCATAGCCAACTAAATCTATAGCGCGATCTTTATTTCTTTGTACAAGTGTACATCCACAACTAGTAGATGTCCCTCTTCTTAATGAAGCAGAGTCCACAACCCTCTCAGTTCCGCAAACACATCTACATAGATATCCAATATTACCAAACGGTCTTTCTTCAGTCATCTTAATAACTTCCCATTTACCAAACATAACTCCAGGAATTATTTTAGCATTAATGATTACTAAATAGCTTCTTGCACAAGAAGTACAACAGAATTGCCGTTCAGTATTTAATGGATACTTAACTCTTAAAAACGGTTCTCCACAAAACAAACATTTAGATTCAGATTCTACATAATAAGAATGCCCTTTTTTAAAAGTTAAGCCCCCAGATACATCTTTAATCACTTCTAATTTATTTAAATTATCCCAGCAAATTTTCACTACAACTCATGAATGAATGTCTGCACCCCCGCATTTGGGACAGCAAAGACTTTACCCTCAGCCATTTGTTGCATAATCCATTTATGCTTCATAGGCTCTCTTTGCTTTGCAATATTTTCTTCTACCCAATAATTCATAAAACCACCGCCAGAATAATTAGAAAATTTAAATCCCAAATTATCCATACTCCCACCTATGTTATGGTCAAAATCACTGTAAAACTTAATGCGTTTAACTTCCACTAAATTTTTTCCAATCTGGATAGTTTTATAATTATTAATAAAATGCTTAAATAATTTAGAAGACCCCCCGCTTACATAAGAAAACTTACGAGTACCCACTCTAATTACTTCAATAGTGTCTTTATCTTTACCAAAGAAGTTCTTACCAAATGTATACAACATTATTAAGGTACCAGCTGGAATACCATTCTTATCTTTTTTAGAATACAAACCTAAACTAAGACTGGCTCCACGTCTTCCATAAAAACAATGCTCATCTTCAAACGGTCTACCTTCCTTAGGTCCTACCGTTCTAATTTCACATTCTCTACCATACCAATTATATGGAGTTTTAAAAGCTGCATGAAGTATATATGATTTTAATACCTCTCTCTGTCTTGGGTTAGTCCATTCAAAAGATTTAATCCACAATTTAAATGAATTATTATCCACTGCTTTCTTGCTCATATTAAAGAAGAAGTTCTGATCTACACCCTCAATATTAAACTTCGGATACTTTATTGGAAACTGTGTAGCCGGGATATATTCAATTTCATATAATCTTCCACCGGCTCTATCTCTATTAATAATACAAAAGTTGTCATACTTTGTGGTATAATCCACATTATTGTCATCTAAAAAGCCTTTAAGCTCTGCTACATTTTTAAGATCTTCTTTACTATATTCACACTTCATAAGAACTCCTTTACTTTAATATAAAAATAATTAATCAGTAGAACCAAATCCGCCTTCACCTCTTTCAGTCTCATCCAATGTATCTACTTCAACAAAATCAGCACGGTACACCGGCTTAACGGCCCCTTGTGCTATAGCTTTACCTGCTTCCCATACAAATGGATTGTTACTGTGGTTAATAAGAATTACTCCAAGATCCCCTCTGTAGTCCTGATCAATTGTACCAGGAGTATTTAACACAGTGACCATTTTTTTATTAGCATTACCGCTTCTAGGTCTAACCTGAATTTCATAATCAACAGGTAAGGCATAGGCCAACCCAGTTTTAATCAATACATGTTTGTGTGGCTTAAGTTCTCCAGCTTCCAAAGCAAAGATATCGAAACATGCATCGGTGTCATGTGCATATGTAGGAAGTGTTGCATTCTCATCTAATTTTGTGTACTTAATTGTTACATTCATAATAATTTTCCTTTTTTTTAGTCTTGATGTGCTCCACAATTGGGACACTATCTTAAACTAATATTCATAATTATACCTTCTTCTTAATATTGCCCTATACCATGATCTATGCCAATCTCTATCATAATTAGCCCTTGAATTACATGCTCTACAAACTGTTATTAGGTTAGACGGTGCACAATTCTGCTTGTTGTAATCTATATGATGAATTGATAGTACACTATCTGTTCCGTAACAATATGGATTTAAACAGGTATTACCGTCCCTCTCACGTATATCTGCTTTATACTCCTTATCATTCCACGCTCCACAATATGGTTCTAATGAAAGACCTCCTTGCCAGTTCCAATGTCCTCGTCCTGAGTTATTTATAGTAGCACATGTAGGGCATCTAAATCCTGTAACCCAATTAGCCCACGTTATAGATTCTTCATGCTTATTTGGACATATATAGTCAAGTTTAGTGTTATTATTTTTATATAATTTAGTTAATAAGATATAGTTTTCTTTTTTAAATTCACTCTCTATATATCTAATGGATGGGGATACTTTATTAGAACAATAAAAACATCTATTATTACTAATCCAATTACCCCAAGTAATACTATGTTGATGGCCATTAGGACATATATATTCTAGTTTAGTACTATTATTAATATACTCTTTGGAAAGTAGAGTGTACCCTTCTACTTCAAAAGATTTTCTTACCACCTCTATGGTGGGCTTTCCTTGCCCAGCACAATAAGGACACCTATCGCCTCTTTGCCAATTTCTCCAAATGATAGAGTGTCTATGGCCCTTAGTACAAATATATAGTAACTTTGTATGATTATTTATATACTTCTTACTAAGTAACGTATAGCCTTCATCCTCAAAAGAGTTTTTTACAAATTCATATGTTGGTTTTTTATTAGCCATAATTACTCCTGATCAGCACCACATTTAGCACAAACTAATTTAGAAATTTTTTCTTTGTCTGGTATTAACTTCATATGAGTGTGTCCACACTCTATACACTCACTTTTTAACCAAGTAGGACCCACAACACCAGTTGTAGTCATAGGGATTTTAGTAAAGTATTTACTAAAACCATCTATAATAGAGGCCTCTATTATTGAAGTGGCTTCAGCTATTTGATCATTTTTTACTTCACATATTATCTCATCATGGACTGTAAGTAAAAGTTTAGCATCTAACCCCTTACATTCCAAACGATCTACCACCAATATCATTGCCTCCTTTACTACCGAGGCATTAGCTCCTTGAATTGGCATGTTTTTTGCCTGTCTTTCTACAGCATGCTGAACATTTTTTCTGTCAGGGTGACCGTAAGGAGGAATATTATAAAAACGTTTTCTTCCTGACACTTCTAAAGAGTATCCATGTTTAATAGCAAATCTGGCTGAATTATCCAAGTAATCTTTAACTGCACCGAACACTTCAAAATAATTATCAATAAGTTGTTGAGCCTTTTTTTCTGTTATACTTAATCGTGCAGCAAGCCCGTATTTAGATAGACCATACATGAGTCCAAACGAAATTGCCTTACATGAATTTCTCATAGTACGATCAACATCTTTTATAGGCACCTTAAATACTTCAGATGCCGACTTAGAATGTAAATCCTCACCTTTAGAAAAACAATCAATGAATATAGGATCATCCGATAAATTTCCCAGTATTTTTAATTCCGCAGAATCCATATCAGCGGTAATCAAACTGTAACCAGGCTTAGCTACAAAACAGCTCCTATACTTTTGTTTCTTTGGTATATTTTGCATTATTTTGTTACGTGGGTATCGGGTTAGTACCCACTCTCATACTCTCATATGACGTTCGGACTATATCATCATGAATTAACATGTTCCCCGCTTCAAGGCAATTAACCCTATGCCTCTACTGGCTCACGCCATAGTCTCTGAACTTTGAACTTGGGGTATTTTTCTATGTAAAACATTAAATTTTGAGGCTTCATTGGCTATACACCTCCCTACTGGGATAGGTATGAACCATGTTTTATTATCTTCTGTAGCTTTACTATTATTTAATCTTACTTTCCCTATTTTACTAATAGGTACATTAAATAACTCTGACATACACCTTAAGAAGAAGTCAATCTTACCTTTAGTGTTACAGATGTTTCCAACACATAAATAATATCTATAAGTTAACTTAACAACATCTTTTCTTATAAAGCACCCACCGTCGTCTAAATACCATAGAGCGACATCCTCAATAGTCAATTCAGTTAGCAAAGCTTCTGTCGATTTTGCTTGGTACTCAGCTATTAATGGGTTAACTAGAGAAGCGACCCTATAAATTGGTTTTCCATTTTTATATCTTCCTAAATGCTTAGAAGTATCTATCTCTTTTGGCAAAGTACCAAAAATCTCGGGACAAATATTAACTTTAGCCTGTAGTAAGTCTAACGTAATAGACGACCATATTAACTTATAATTTACACATTCTGGATGAATCCAAAAACAACCATCTCCAAATCTAGCGTTCTTACATAAAATTTTAATACCTTCTTCCAAGTCCCTTAGCTGCTGATTGCTCATTTTAAAAGTTTCCTTTCTCATCTATATATTTTTTAAACATTCACGCTTATTATTACTAATTACGTTGTAGTATACATAGTTTTAGAGGATTCCAGCAATTCAAGGAATTTTACAACCTCCAAAATCTAAAGGTTGGGGGCACTACTACTCATCCTACCTGTTTGAATCATCTGACGAAAACGAGTGTGCAGTCTACCAGTAATTGGGTGTATCTTATCAAGTAGAGATTCACCATAAGTAGATATAAGTTTATTTAGTTTTCTAAATTTTAGTAATGAATTAATAACAGGAACATCTTTATATTTTTTCAGAGCATCAACGCCAGTACTATCTAAATTAGACAAACCGTAACCCTTCAGTGCCTTAAGTAATTGTTTAGGACTATCTAAATTAACAACCGGAACTCCAAACAAAACGTTCTTACCACAAGAGTCAGTAAGTAGTTTCTGTATAAATGCAAGTTCTGAAGCCCTATTCAACTCTATATCATCCATCATTATATGCCACTTGTCTTTATCTATTGTAATACCATTCAATTCCATTTCACACATTGGTTTTGTGAACTCAAATTCTAACCTACACACGTTCTCAAATCCCTCAGAAGCGATCATAGGCAGCTGTAAATCTCGTATCAAAGTAAGAATTGACACATCATTGGCTGCGTATTCTAATTGGAATGGTTTATACTCCTGGTTGTAATCTTTAAACGTAGTTGCTGGTTCCTTAGGGAGAACGATACCTAAATACTTCAATACAATATCAGATAATTTTGCACCTCTCCCTATCCTTCCAAGGTTAAATAATTGTTCCACTAACATGGTATCATATATGTTTTCTAAATAATAGCCCGCTTGAACTTTTAACATTTTCATATCAAAAACCGCATTCTGTAGTATCTTTAAAATATTCTTATTATTAAGCACAGGCTCAAGTTGGTCTATATGGACACTAGAACGCTCTGTATCATTACGTACATCAAATACATAAGACTTGCCTGGTATTCCTATTTGTGCTAATACTATTTTCTTAGTATACGGGTCAAAGCCTGTAGTTTCTGTATCCACTTCAATGATATTGTGTTTAAGAATATCTCCAACGGCTCTACCTACATCCTCACCATCATTTATATACTCATAATTAGGTTTAGGTAAGCTTGCTTGTTCTACTCCAAAAGTACCCATTATTTCCCCTTCATTATTTTGGTCGCTTTATAAAAACTATTGACTAATTTATGATACGCAGGTTTACCTGTCATAAGAATAGGTACAGTCATAAAGTCTAGAATAGCAGAAAACTTATCCCCTTCTTCAAAAGACTTGCACCAAGTCAACTTATTGGTAAAAAATCCTGCAGTTGCTATACGCACCGTCTCTTCTGGTACATTCTTTAAGTTCTTTAAAACTTTCAAAGACTCTTTGAATCTGCCAGCCATTAGACATTTACCAATTGCCATTACATTAGGGTTATCCTCATCAATAGCCTGACTTATTAAAGCAGCCTTAACATTATCAATGTCCCAACTCCCCTCATCTATAACAACCTTTAAACTCATTATAGCCCTTCTTGGTGTACCCTTGGCTATTTCTACAATATACCTTAAGATATTTGGTTTATATTCTACCCCTTCATAATCACAAACATTTGTTATTAGCTCTAGAAGAAGTTTATCAGCCATAGTACCAAAATACATGCCAAAATTTCTATCAATAAATTCAGGTACTAATTTCTCAGGCTTGTTGGTACAAAAAATAAAGTATACATTATCGTACCCATCTTCTATTTTTTTTAGCAATAAATCTTGAGCAGCTGGGGTTAGTTTATGGGCCTCATCAAAAATTAGTACTTTATTAGAACTCATCATTGGGGAATAGGACAGGTCAGAAGTTATCTTTTCAACAGCAGCCTTACCCCCTGATTCACCTACATTTATTTCTATAACATCCAAGTTCTGATGTTCCAATGTAGCTTTACATATTCTACACTTTAGGCAAGGTGTATAAGTATGCTCATGAGAAGGATTTATACAGTTCAATCTTAGTGCTATAACTCTAGCAACAGTTGTTTTACCACACCCTGTAGGACCTGTAAACAGCATGGTGTGCGGTGTCGTTCCATTAAGTAAATTGTTTTTAATTATTTTTTTATTAACATCTTGTCCTATAATTTCATCTACAGTACAAGGGCGATATATAGTAATAAGATCATTAGATCCATAACTGGTTTGTCTTTTTATTAACATAAGTACCTCTTAATTTCTGGTTGTCGTAACTCCATATAATATAATACATAGATACTAATTTGTCAAGTTATTTTCTCGTTCTTTTTTCTATTTGAGGGTATAATATCTCATATAACTTAGTTATAACACCCTTTCCAGAGTCTACTTCAATTGTACCATTAGCTGCACAAACTACCTTATTAACGGAAGCTGGTATAGTAAGACTATACTCAGCATAGTTCATACAAGGAACATCAGATAATTTATTACCTATGTATAAGAGGTTGTTAGGCTGCATGTTATAGCGTGGCATCACTCTCTTAGTAAGCACGTCTAATTTAGCTTCTCCGCCCCTAACAAAGTAAGCGGGTATACTTCTAGAACGCATTATATTATAACTAACATCAGAATCTGTAGAAAGAAATACTACTGTGAAAAATTTCTTCAACTCATTAATGGCCTCGAAGTCTCTCTCACAGTAGTTCTTAAACAGGCACAGATTCATATTGTCTATAGGCTTAAATCCATCAGTTAGAATACCGTCTATCTCACTGACAATTATATCAATATTACTAAAGTCCATTTCTATTTATTCTCCTTCTCCTTTTCTACCCCTATTGGGTTAACCTCTTTCAAACGTCTACCGCATTTATCACAATTTACCATCTTCCTGGTGGCATTAAATATTTTTTGGCCACAATTATTGCATACATAATTTACTTCCAAACCTTCATTGATTTTTTTATTCATCTTTTTTAACTCCCTCTAAAAATTCTTTTATTTTATCTACAACATACATCTGCTGATCACAGCTTAACTCAGGAAATATAGGCAATGCTAATGTCTGTTGTGCAGCTAATTCCGCATTAGGTAATTTTAGTGTAGATGTAAAGAAACATTTTTGTTTATGTAACGGAACTGGATAGTATATCTCAGTCCCAATATCATTTTCTTGTAAAAATTTACGTAAATCATCGCGTCTACCATTTAAAACACGTATAACATACTGATTATAAATATGTCTATATAATGGATCATTTGGTAAAATAATAAAATCATTGACTACACCACTACTTTTAAATAATTGTTTATACGCAGCTGCATTTTGCTGCCGTTCTAATGTCCAATTATCTAAGTATTTTAATTTAACGTTTACAATTGCTGCTTGTAAAGCGTCTAATCTAAAATTTCCCCCTACCATTTCATTATAGTATTTAGGATACATTCCATGATTACGTAATTTTATAAGTTTATCATAGTATTCTTTTGAATCAGTAACAACCATACCACCGTCTCCAAAAGCACCTAAATTTTTAGATGGGAAAAAAGAGAAACAGCCAAAATCTCCAAAAGAACCTGCCCGTTTTTTATCATACTCTGAACCAATTGCTTGCGCAGCATCCTCAATTACAATTAGGTTGTACTCTTTAGCAATACTAAGTATGCTTGTCATATCCAAGCACTGTCCATATAGATGTACTGGAATAATTGCCTTTAACCTATATCTATTTTCTAAGGATAAGTTATTAATAGCAGTTTTAATACTTTCAATTGATACATTATACGTTTCAGGATTTATGTCTACAAAAACAGGGGTTGCTCCGAGCCTTACTATAACCCCAGCTGTTGCAAAAAAAGAATAAGCCGTGGTTATAACTAAATCACCCTTACCAATACCTGCTGCCATAAGTGAAATAAGTAATGCGTCAGTGCCTGACGAGACCCCAACAGCGTAGTTTGTACCGCAATAATTAGCTATCTCTTCTTCTAATTGTTTAACTTTGGGCCCTAAAATAAAATACTGACTGTCGTATACCTCTTCAGTAGCTTTCATTACTTCTTCTTTTATAGTAGCGTACTGTAGTTTTAAATCTAGTAATGGTACTCTCATTTTTTTTTAATCTTCCTTTCTATAATTATTTTTAGAGGTTGCCCCTTTTATATCATTCCAATCTTCAACATCTCTTACTCTCTCATTAATTACATCTGCCATTTTACACATGTCGGCCGTAAGGCCATTACTTTCTGCCCAATTATAAATAGCTTTTATATCTTTAGGGAAACAATTATGCGTTAAAATATTATTAGCTACATATCTATGACTTTTAGTTTCTATAGAAAATACACATTCTCCAGGTAACCTTTTAACCCCATTAACCTTAGTTAACCATCCAAAATCTAACTCTTTCATAGTAGGAGAAGCGTATATTGTATCAGTTTTATAGTTATCATTTTTAAATTCAAATCTATTAACCAAAGCAGCTAACTCTTGTACCTGAATTCTAGTAGAAACCCTTAGTTCTTTTCCTTTTTTCATAACCACAGCGTTTATACCTAACGATAAAAGCATAGTATCAATGCTAGAAATTAGAGACTGGCTATCTGAATACCCTTCAATAGTATTATCAAAATAGCTACCATCACCTTCTAACCAACCACTTATTACAGACCTAGCACTTCTATTATCTAATAAAGGAACATTTTTATTAGAAGCTCTATTACCCAAGGATAAGTAAGAAAAAACTTCGTATAACCACATTGATCTGCATCTCACAATCCAACATCTAGAAACGCCATACGTTCCATCTGTTACCTGAAATCTCTTATAACCATTTAAATCTAACTCTTTAAGTATAGTACATACTTCATCAGCCAATTTCTCTTCGTGGGGTCCAAAAGACCAGTATATCTCTCTTTGTTTTGAGTAAATACCGGAACACCCCTCTGCCAAATATAAACCAATCAATCTATAAAAAGTAGACGTAGGTCTATAACTGTCATGCCATACCTTTTTCTTATTATTAGGATTTAATATGTTTATTTCAAGGTCAGTTAGCAACTTAGGCGGTACAGGAATATAAAAATAATCATCTTCAGTTACATCTTTTAATTCTATTTCTATTAGTCGGTCATCCCTATATATCATATGTATATGGTCTTCTGATCCATGTATTGCCCTACCCCTACTAACTACTTTAACAGTAGAGTTAACCATTCTGGACCCAACTTTGGTTACTTCAGTAAAATCATCCCCATCAAACACCAAATCTCCTACTTTTATGTCCTCTATGTTAACTAACTCCCTATCTGATGTCATTAATTTAGTACCAGCCACTAAACACTTTCCACCATACCCACGGTCTCCGTCATGTCCTGGTACATCGGTATGCATATTACCTACCCAACCATTAGATATCCACATATCCCTAATATCATCATAGGGAACTCCTATAAACGCTGCCATATCATATACTTCATTTGTAAAAGCAATTTTAACAGCAGAAAAACAATTTGAAACATACTTAACCAATTCTGCAGCCTCCCAAGTAGTTTCAAAAACTTGAGTGTGTTTAAACCTAGTTTTGAATACCTCTACTATCTTAGCTGTGATCTTAGGCTCTCCCCCAAATATTAATCTAGAAGGGTTAATGAAGTCCAAATTAGCAGTCTTCTCTGTTAAAAACTCAGGGAAGAACACAAAATCATGCTGTGGGTATTTCTTTGCATAAGTTCTAGTAGTACCTGGTATAATAGTACTTCTTAATACTATAATCTTTCTACTATCAGCGTAAGTTACTACCTCAGCTACAGCATCATCCATACTAGCAAGGTCCTGACTTCCATCATCTGACATAGGGGTAGGTACTCCTACAAATATAACATCTGAACATTTAACTGTGTCCTCAATAGAGTCATAATTATTATCATATTTATCATAAATCTTAATGTTAGCATAGGAATTAAACCCATGTACTAGGGCTCTCCCTATGAATCCAAAACCTATAACACCTAAATTAAAATCAACCATTAAATTGTTCCCCCTAAATTACTTCCTTCCATACTAAATTCCTCATCAATATTACGCACTTCTTTAGCTGGACAACCTACAACAAGTGTGTAACTAGGTACATCTTTAGTAACAACAGCCCCAGCCCCTACAAAAGCATATTCCCCAATAGTTACTCCGCACAATATAGTAGCATTAGCTCCAATAGATGCCCCTTTCTTTATCAAAGTATCCTTAAACTCTGACTTCCTTTCCACAAAAGCTCTAGGGTTAACTACATTTGTAAATACGGCTGATGGTCCTACAAATACATCATCCTCTAAAGTAATACCCTTATATAAAGACACATTATTTTGTATTTTACACCCATTGCCAACTAACACATCAGGGCCTATCACGACATTCTGACCTATATTACAATTGTTTCCTATTACTGACTTACCCATGAGATGGCAAAAGTGCCACACCTTCGTACCATCCCCTATCTTGACATCCAAATCAATGTAAGATGACTCATGTATATATATCATTTCAAACTCTTTCTGATATCAGACACGCAATCAATGGCAGCCCTGGCATCCTCCAGTCCAAACCCTCCACCAGATAAAACATTTTTATAAACCTCAGTATGTAGTGAGGTAAAAACATTGTCAAACTGTAATGGCTTCCCATCTATGGTTATTAATCTATGTGATACTTCAGAGGATTCAGGAAGATCTAATCTATCCAAAGACAGTGCCCAATCTACTGAAGCTTTCTTTAAAGTAAGCACTCCTGATACTTTGTCAACATTATTTTTCTCAACATATGAGTCTTTAACATCACCAAATAGCCAGGTAACTAGATCAAATAGGTGAATACCTATATTAACTAGTATCCCACCAGACTTTGTCTCGTTCCCTTTCCAGGACTCGTAGTACCAAAATCCACGAGGAGTAACATAATTTATTTTTACTTTATGAAGTTTATCTGAACTTTTAAATTTTTCTTTTAACTTTATTAATTCAGGGTAAAGTCTAAGCTGTAGTACCACATTAACCTTTCTATTAGTTTCCTTTTCAATCTCTATCAACTGGTCTAAATTCCATGAGTTTATAACCGCTGGTTTTTCACATATAACGTCAGCACCTACACGCATAGCCAACCTACAATGGGCATCATGTAAATAATTAGGTGAACAAACACTTACATAGTCTACCCCCTTACCATGACGCTTAAGTTTTTCTAAATGCCTATCAAATCTCTCAACCTCAGTAAAAAAAGCACAGTCTGGAAAATACTTATCCAAACGGCCCACAGAGTCATGTGGATCAAGTGCTGCTACTAAATTATTACCTGTATCATGTATTGCCTGTATATGTCTTGGTGCTACAAATCCGGCTGCTCCTATTAAAGCAAAGTCCA
>CAZRJS010000017.1:0-16167 GCA_964600565.1 Candidatus Woesearchaeota archaeon
TCTCGACAATACTTATAAATCAAATCAGCTTAATTTTTATTAATAAATATAAGGCAAAACAAAAAAGTGTCATCAAGATAACATTTTACCCTCTTACCCGGCTCGCGCATAAACTTCATAATTTTATAAGAAATACCTAAGAATTTTCGTATAAATACCTTGCTTTCTTTTTTGCATTCCTTACTATAACAATAACCACGACAATAATCCCTAAAAGAAAAGCAACAAAAAAGGATATTACAAAAAAGAAATATTCATTATTTTCTTTTTCCTCATTATTTTCCTGCGAAATATTAGTGATATTAATATCTTTAATTTCATTTTTAGTGGAATTTTCTAAACTTAAATTATTCTCATTAATTATTGTTTTATTTTCAGTATTATTTAATTGTGTCTCATTTATTTCAACATTATCAACAATTTCTGAGATTATTGCACTATTATTTTTGCACCTATAAACTGCAAAAAGAGCATCATTATCTGAAGCAACTTGAAGTTCTACTAAAAATGTTCTATTATTATATTGAATCTTTTTTGAAAGTTCATCTCTATCTGAAAGAAAAATTTTATCCTGCCCTATCATAAGCTGGACATTTATATCTTCTGAATTAGAATACTCTAAATTCATTAAAAAAACATCTAAACTCTTAATAGATTGTGCATACCCTTCATCAATTTTTTCAGAATCTTCTCCAATTTCTATTTTTGCCCAATCTTTTGTAGAATTAAGTAGGGTAATATTATAATTGCTTCCATCTAAAAATTCAATTGTGGTTGAAGGAATTTCATCTGTCAAAAATATCATCTGTCCATCAAGAGATAAATATGCTTCTATATAGTTAACTACAGAAACATAATCTGATTTAGCAAGCCCTAATCTTAATTGATCTATTTTTTCATTTTTTCCAACCTCTATCTCTCCTACTTTTTTTATAATCTCTCCATTAGAACAAATATATGCAGAAGAAACAAGATTAATTAAAAACAAACAAATAATTAACATAACAATCTCTTTTTTCATAATAAAATAAAGTTTTAAGTATTAAAAATCTATCTTTTAAACAATTCATCTCAGATATTTTTGTTTTATTTTTAAGTTCTTATATTTATAAAAATTATTTTAAATAAAATAATTTCTCCTTCTTAAATCTTAATTAATCAGAAAAGTATATTTTAAAAATATAACACCCCCTTTATAAATACATTCTATCTTTTAATTTTCATCAGTAATATTTAAAAATAATCTTAGACAAATAAAATTATGAATGGAAAAAATCATACCTCCTTAATAATTAGTCGTTCAATAACTTTAGTAGTTATTTTTTTAATAATAATTCTTTCTACAATAATCATTACTAGCAGAGGAAATAGCAATATAAAAAATGAGACAATTCAATGTATTGGAGACAATGCAGAACTTTATATTCAAAAAGGATGTCATGCTTGTGAAAAACAAATTAACATGCTTGAAGGAGATTGTGAATGCCTAACTATAATTGATTGCTGGGAACAAAGGAAAAAATGCATAACAAATAAAATAACCGCCACTCCTACGTGGATTATAAATGAAGAAAAATATATCGGTGTTCAATCCTTAGAAAAATTAAAAGAATTAACAAATTGTAAAAATAAATAATTTAAAAAATGAGTGATTTAAATTTTATAGGAATAACCTCTCTTGCTTTAGCAGATTCAGTAAATCCTTGTGCTATTGCAGTTTTAACAATGGTTTTAGTAGCAATAATGTCGCAAAATCCCGATAAAAGAAAAAAAATCTTATTTGGAGGTATAGCCTTTGTTACTTCTGTTTTTATTGCATATTTATTTTATGGATTAATAATAATTCAGTTTTTTAAAACATTTGCAAATTTTATGAGGGGAAATTCAACATATATTTACGATGGGCTAGCAATAATTGCTATGATTATTGGGGGGTTAAATATAAAGGATTTTTTCTTCTACAAACCTGGAAGTCTTGTAACAGAAATGCCTATATTTATAAGACCAACAGCAAAAAAAGTTATTGATAACATTACCTCTCCAAAAGGAGCTTTTATTATAGGATTTTTAGTATCAATATTTCTTCTTCCATGCACAATGGGACCTTATATAGTTGCATCAGGATTACTAGCAAAACTTGGAATATTAAAAGCAATACCCTGGTTATTTTATTACAACACCTTATTTATTTTCCCAATGATAATAATAGTAGGATTAGTTTATTATGGATTTGCAAAAGTTAATGAAGTTTCTGGATGGAAAGAGAACAATATACGATATCTTCATTTAATTGCAGGAGGATTATTATTTTCAGTTGGTTTTGCTCTTTTAATGGGATGGTTATAATCAATTATCAAGAAGGAAAACCAGAATTAATGCAAAAGGAAATTCAAGATAAAATCAAAGAAAGATTAGATATCTTTTGAGTAGATAAATCCTTAAATAAACATTTTTGTAATTTTAAGATGATAATTGGAATAACTGGAACTCTTGGGGCTGGAAAAGGTGCTGTTGTTAATTTTTTAAAACAAAAAGGATTTAAGCATTATTCTGTTAGAAATTTTTTAATAGAAGAAATAAAAAAAAGAGGACTTCCAATAAATAGAAATATAATGGTTTCTGTTGCAAATTCTATAAGGAAAAATAACTCCCCCTCCTTTATTATAGAGCAAATTTATGAAAAAGCAAAAAAAGAAACAGAGAACATCATAATAGAAAGTATAAGAACATTAAGTGAAGCAGAAAAAATAAGAGAAAAAGGAGGAATAATTATTGCAGTAGATGCTGACCCAAAAACAAGATATTCAAGAATATTAATACGACAGAGTGAAACAGATAATATAAGTTTTGAAGAATTTTTAGAAAATGAAAAAAAAGAGTTATTTTCAATAGACCCATATGAACAAAATTTAAGCGAGTGCATTTCAAAAGCTGATTTTAAACTAGATAATAATAAAAATTTTGAATATTTAAATAATCAATTAAAGGTAATTTTAGAAAGAATAAATGAAAAAACTTTAAACAAAACCTCTGAATTTCAAGACTTTAAAGAACAAACTAATGAGAAAATGCAAGAAGAACAAATTCCTAAAATTTCTAAAAAAGAGATTTATAAAAGACCTTCATGGGATGACTATTTCATGAAAATAACTGATATTATTAGTGAAAGAGCAACTTGTGATAGGGGTAGAACAGCAGTTATTGCAGTTAAAAACAAAAAAATAATTGCAACCGGTTATGTTGGAGCTCCTGTAGGACTTCCTCATTGTGATGAAATAGGTCACCTTATGCATAAAATAATAAATGACGATGGTTCTATATCACAACATTGTATAAGAACAGTTCATGGGGAACAAAATGTAATCTGCCAGGCTGCAAGATATGGAATTCCTCTAGAAGGTGCTACAATGTATATGAAAATGACACCTTGCTTTACCTGTGCAAAAATGATAATTAATACTGGAATTAAAAGAATTGTAGCAGAAAAAAAATATCATAGAGACAAATATTCCTTGGACTTTTTAAAACAGGCAAATATTCAGGTGGATATTTTAAATCAAGAAATAGAAAAATATGAAAATCAATAATTAATTTTTTTATATATTATTTTTAGCTTTCTATTTTTATTACAAAATTTTAAAATTATTTAAGAAATTTGTATAACCAAAAATTTAAAATTTCCTTTTTTAAAAATTCTTTTCAATAATTAATCGCCACTACTTCCAAAATTTCCTTCTCCTCTCTCAGTTTCAGATAATTTGCCCACTTCCTCAAAAACAATCTCTGGATAAGGTAAGATTATTATCTGTACAATTTTATCTCCAATATTATATTCTTTTTCACCAATTTTTCTAAACCTAATAATTAATTCGCCTCTATAACCTGAATCTAAAACCCCTACACAATTAGATAAAATTAAATCTTTTTTAGAAACACTACTTCTTGGAAAAATTAACATTACATAATGTTCGGGGACTTCAAAACTAAGCCCTGTTTTATACTCAATAAAATTATCTTTTTCTTCTTTGCTTATTGCAATCAAATCCATTCCAGCATCTCCAGGTTTAGCAAATTTAGGAATAACTGCTCTAGAATTTAATTTTTTAATTTTTATCTTTAACATATATAATGAAAAAAGAATAAAATTTATAAACATTGTCTTATTTACAAAAAATGGAAAATATAAAAAAGACAATGTTTATAATAGTCTTTATTTTAATTGCACTATTATTAGGATTTAAAATGATTAAAGAAATAATAAAAGAAAACCCAACAAAAATCAAATTTGAAACAAATTATGGAGAGATAATAATTGAATTATACGATGATATGCCTATTACAACAGGTAATTTTGAAAAACTTGCAGAAGAAAACTTTTATAATGGGGTAATTTTCCATAGAATTATTAAGGAATTTATGATACAAGGAGGAGACCCTAATGGAACAGGAACAGGAGGTCCAGGCTACACAATTAAAGATGAATTTACTCATAAAGGGGGAAATAAAAACAATAGAGGGACAATCTCTATGGCTAATGCTGGACCAAATACAGGAGGAAGCCAATTTTTCATAAATTTAGTTGATAACAACTTTCTTGATTCTAAACATCCTGCATTTGGGGAAGTGATTAAAGGACTGGATATTGTAGATAAAATAGCAAAAGTTCAGACAGATAATACTGATAAACCTTTAGAAGAAGTTAAAATAATTAAAGCAGAAATTATCTAATTTAAATCAATTTTGTTCTACTAGATAAATCACCTAGTTCATCACAACCAAATTTTCCTTCAAATTTCTTTCCAAAATTTAATGCTAAACTTAAAGTTTTTGAAGATAAATCATACACCTCTATAATTCTTTTATCTAAAAGTTTGCGAATATTTCCTTGTGGGTAATATAATGAAGAACCCGAAATTAATACTTCGTTAAAATTAGGAAAAAAAGGATATTCCTTCCCCCATTCTGGTTTAAAAGAATCTGGAAAAAATTGCCTATTTGAAGCATAATATTCATAAACTAAATTATTAATTTCTAGACTATCATATTTAAAAAAAGGCTCTATTTTATCAACTTTACAAGCACAATCAAAAGAACTCAAAAGGTCTGTTGCATAGATTTTATCTCTCTTAACCATAAAAAAAATATAAAAAAACATATTTAAATATAATTATAGTTAAGGATAATAAAAGAAAAAATCTATTTTATTAATAACCGGGCATCAATTCATTATGTCCAAATTGAATAATTAAATCTATTTTTGGTTTTAAATTTTCCAAACCAACTGGGGTATCACAAGCACCAAAACAACTATCTAACCATATTAAGAAGTCAATTTTTTCATTAAATTTTTCATCTAAATAATCAACTATTATTATAGCATAAGGTTTTAATCCCTCAGCAAATTGCAATAAAACTAATTTCGCCTTTTTACTTCTAATTTCAGAAATCACTTTATCTAAATCAAAATTATATTTTTCCTGAATTTCCTCTATTGAAACTTTTATCATTATTTATAAAATATAGATTAAATATTTATAACTTTATCCCTATAAACTAATATTATGATATCTGTGTTTTATTTGAATATTTATAAATTAATATAATATAATTTTCCCCTTTGAATTTTTATTGACAACTATTTTTTCTAAAATAAAAATATTATTAATGATTTTATCAAATTTCTCTCAATTATTTTTTTAAAGGCAATTAAAATAAAAAAGAAACAAATTATTTTCCTGTTAATATTATAATATAACATTCTTATTAATAAATTTTTTTTAAATCTCAAAAAAATTCCCTAAAATCAGAAACTTTTTCATTTTAATTTCTTAATTACTGATTTTTCAAGAAATTTAAGCATTACATTTTTAAACCTCTATTTAGTTTATAGGCGATGATAAATTTTCAGGTCCTAAAAATCCTTAAACCTCTATTAATTTTTGCAAGTGCATTTATAATTTTTATTATAGCTCAAGCTTTTCTAAAAAGAAAATTTCTTAATAAAGTTAAATCTAAAAAAATGAAGCATACCATCACTCTTTTTATGAATTTTTCAACATATCTTTTTCTTCTTGTAGGAATAATTTTTATGTTCTTTTCTTTTGGAGGAGACTGGACACAAATGAGTTTAGTTGCAGGACTTTTTTCTGTTGGATTAGGGCTAGCATTGCAAAAACCAATTACTGGACTTGCTGCATGGTTTATGATAATCTTTTCTAATGCATTTAAAATCGGAGACAGAATTATTGTCGGAACTACAAAAGGAGATGTTGATAACATTACCCTCACACACATACACATTAAAGAAATTGGAGGAACTGTTGCAGGAGATGAATTTTCTGGCAGGATTATACTTCTCCCTAATTCTATTTTATTTGAAAAAGAAATAATAAATTATACAAGAAAAAATAACTTCATATTAGATGAAGTTAATTTAATGATAACTTATGAAAGCGACATTAATCAGGCTAAAAAGATGTGTTTAGAAAATATTGAGAAATTAAGAAAAAATTTTAAGGATAAACTATCAAAAAAGCCTTATTTAAGATTTAATTTTGAACGTTCTGGAATTAATATTAAACTTAAATATTATATTTTTGCAGATAAAAAAACTGAATTTAATTCCAATTTAACTGAAGAAATCTTTAAACAAATTTCAAAAGAAAAAAACGTGGAAATAGCATATCCCCATACAGAAGTAGTATTTAGAAAAAAAGAAGATACATTTAATTAAAATCTTTTACCAAATATCAAGA
Organism: Candidatus Woesearchaeota archaeon; assembly: GCA_964600565.1. Lineage (GTDB taxonomy): Archaea > Nanobdellota > Nanobdellia > Pacearchaeales > GW2011-AR1 > CAZRJS01. The sequence continues at coordinate 6,756 of CAZRJS010000017.1, forward strand.
GTTGTATTTTTACCTCTTTCTTTATAATTCATAACAGGAAATTCTTTTTTAATCTCTACAGGTTCTTTTTCAATTATTTTATCTGGATAAATACTTTCACTAATTTCTGATTTCTTGCAAAGAGCTTTATATTCACACCAATCACATAATCTAGAAGATTTTTTTGGAAAATATTCTGTTAATTCAATTTTTTCTATTATCTTGATTACCTCTTCTCTTAAATTTTCTAATTGTTCTATTGTTTTTTTAATTGAAATTTTTTTTGAATGCGCAAGATAATGCCAATTAAGGGAAATTTCCTTATCTTTTTCTGATTCACTAAGATATTCTTTTATTGCAATACAATATAAAGCTAATTGCTTATCCTTATGCATTTCTTCATCAGAAGGAAGATAATTTGCTGTTTTATAATCATGAATTTCATACTCTTCTTTTTCTAAATTATATGCAAACCTATCAATAAATCCCTGCAATTTATAATTTCCTTTTTCATCTAAATTAAAAACCACTTTTTTTTCACATTCAATTGTCCCTTCATTAAATGGGGAATTTTGAGTATAATAATTTATTAAAAATGTTACTCCTTTATTAAAATAATCTCTTTCTGTTAAATTCTTCTTTACTATTAAGATATTTGAATTATATTTTTTCTGCCAGAAATTTTTATAATAAATTATTAAATTATCTAATTCAGGAATATTTTTTTGCATTACCTCTTTATAAAGCCATTCAAGAGTTTGATGCACTGCTATACCTAAATGAACCTCAATTGTTCCCTTTATTTCAGGAGGAATTTTATCAATATATCTTAATTTAAATTTATAAGGACATTTTTCAAAAGTAGATATTTTTGAATATGAATAAAATTTAACCATGAATACAAAAATTAAATGCCTTTAAAAAGATTTTTTAAAATTTATAGAGATTCTTAGTTTAATGAGGTTATTTTCCTTTTCATTTTTTTATAAATTAATGGCTCGCTTAATACTATAAAAAAATTATGAGGGTTTAAAGATTCTCTTTTCTGTTTAGAATATCCTGCTAAAGCAAGTACAAGCTCTGCATTTCTCCCTGAAAAAAGAGCTCTAGGAGTTTTTGAATGAATATCAAAATACTCTGAAAAATCTTCAATATTTCTAAACCCTTCTTTTACTGCTATTGAATTCCAATACCCCCTATCTATAGAAGTTTCATCAATTTTTAAAGAAAGTTGTTTAGATAAATTTTTCATAATTTTCTATAACTTTTTCCCTTTTTAAAAATTATTGTGATTTTATTCACATTCTAGATTTTCTTTATTCCAAAAATTATATCCAAGATTTTGACAGCATTCATCTTCCATTCCAGGGGTTACAGTTCCACATCCCCCGACCAATTCTTCTTTAATATCTCTTGCTAAAAATCCCCACCAAGAAGTTTTTATTTTGATAATATCTCCTGTTTCAGCATCAATATTTATTTTAACCCTCTCTCTAACAGGGACAATCCAAAAAAATCTTGCTCTTTTTTCAAAGTGTGCCTGAAATATTCCATTTTCATCAAGAGTCATATTTTTATTTACTAATCTTTCTTTTATCTTCCCTTTTATTTTTTCTAAAACCTGGTCTGGCATTAATTTAATAATTTTTGTTTTATTCCCTTTAAAAATTCCTACAAGACTATTGTTTTGTTTATATAAAGTTACTTTAGTTGACATATTAATCTCTTTAACCTGCACAATTGTATTCCCTGATTTTCCTGCCCTAATTGTCATATTTCTTCCTCCTTCAAATTGGCATTTTATAGTAGAACCTGAGCACACACAATCTTCTGGACATGAAAAATTCTCTTGATTTAATCTATTTAATGATTGTATCATTTTTTTCTTCTTAATTACTTGTTTTTTTTGGTTAATTGCCTGCTTTATTATTTGTCTGGGTAATTCACTATTATTCTGGCTTTCATTTCTTTCTCTAATTTTTAATTTTTCTTTAGTTTGATTAGAAGAATTTACCTCAGGATTAACTTGATTATTAGAATTTGAAGCATTATCACTTACTGAAGTTATTAGAACTGAACTAATAAGAATAATCACAATAAATAAAATAAATATCTTCCTCATGCAAAAATAAAAGAAAAACGATTTATATATTTAACTGATTATTTTACCCCAACCAATTAATCTCCAATGACTATTAATATTTCTTGCTATTCCTACCTTATCATTTTTTAGTGCTAATATCGGTATACTTAAGCTTATTTTTGCATTGTTTTGATTTATTTTTTCTATTGTTCCAATTGTTATTGTTGTATTTACACTTAACATTATTCTCTCTTTTGTTTTTAAAGATTCTACCTGATTTTTTGTTCCAGCAATATTTTTAAAAAGATTTATTTCCAAAACTATCTCATTACTTATTTCTGGCAAAACTCCTTTTTTTGACAAAATACATCCATTTAAAGAATCTGTTTTTGTTAAATAAGGGTCAAGCTCTGTTTCTATTGAAATACTTGCTCCTGGAAAAACCTCATTTACTTTTTCATCCCCTTTTTGCAAAGAAAGTATATTTGTTGTTAATGATTGGTATTCTATTTGATTTTTTGATTTTTTTATTAATCCAGGTTTAATCTCAATTTCATCATTAATTTTTAGTTTTCCTTTTTTTAAAACTCCACCAAGAACACCTCCTTTTAGATTTTCTATTCCTGTTCCAGGTTTATTTATATCAAAACTCCTTGCTATTAAAAAAATAGGATCCATTTCTGTATCTCTTTTTGGAATTTCTATTTTGCATAATTCTTCAAGTAGTTTATTTATATTTATTTTTTGCTGTGCAGATATTGGAATTATTGGGGAATTTTCAGCAAAAGTGTCTTTTAAAAATTCCTTTATCTGTTTATAATTTTTAAGAGCCTGCTCTTTTGAAACCACATCTATTTTATTCTGGACTATTATTAAATTTTTTATCTCTTTTGCTTGTAATGCCATAAAATGTTCTTTTGTTTGTGCTTGTGGAAAATCTTCATTTGCTGCTATAACAAGAATTGCCACATCAATTATAGAAGCTCCTGAAAGCATAGTCGCCATAAGCATCTCATGTCCAGGGGCATCAATAAAACTAATATATCTTTTTGGCTCTCCTTCTCCTTCTCCATTTAATTTCCCCTTATTATCAAAAATAGTCATATTTGCATAACCTAATTTTATAGTTATCCCTCTTTTCAATTCTTCTGAATGTGTATCTGCAAATTTTCCGGTAAGTCCATTAAGTAAAGTTGTTTTTCCATGATCAATATGTCCCACAATACCAACATTTAGTTCTGGAATTTTTTTTAGCATTTAATTAAACTGCATAAAGAGTTTTTAAGGATTATGATTATTGGCTCAGATGAATTCCCCATAAAGATTTCTATTAATAAATAATTTTTATTCAATTATTTTATCAAATATTACAAACAGAAACTTACAGAATAAAAATGTACTTGACAATTTTACCAAAGCCAGATTCTTATCAAATTTCAAATATTCTTTACTACTTTTAATAATTATTTATATATTAATTCAGAATGGAACTTCATCCCCTAAATCAAGAATTCTGAATCTATCTTCAACTTTGGATAATCTTTTCTCAAGGGAATTATAACAATTATTAAATTTTTCAGCAATCTTAAAAGAATCTTCTTCGAGATAATTACTTATATCTTGCAAATCAATTAATTCAGAACATTCTTCTGCTATTTCGTTTAAATTTCTCTTTTGCACAAAATAAATTGTCGCTTTTATTTCCTGCTTCTTTAATGTTTTTGCTATTTTTATAAAATCTTCTGCATAGGCTGAAAAAGAATACCCGTTTTTTACAAAATTTCTTAAAGCCTTCTGCACCTGTATTCCCTGAATTTTAGTATCTGGTTTATCTTTCCGATTTCTTTTTTTAGTTCTATTGTTTATATAATAAGCAGATAAATTTCTAAACCAGAGAGAATTTGTATTATCATTCCCTCTTATTTCATGCCCTATAAATTTAGGGTCTGGAGCAGGATATTTTTTTGTTACAAGCTGCCTAATATCTAATGAATTATACATCTTAATAAAATAAGGAATTAAAGTTTCATCTTTAAGATAAATCTTAGGATAAGATTTAAACTCTGGAGGCCTAATATAAAGTGCTTTTCTATTAGTTTTATTTTTTCTCTTTTTTCTCTCTCTCATAATTTTTCATTTATTTTATGCTTTATTAAAATTATTATATTTCAATGCTCTTTTCCTATAGAATTTTTATTCATAACAAAATTTTCATTAATCTCATTTATTTTATGCAATAACTAAGTTTTTATGAGATAAATATTTTCTTAATAATTTAACAAAACTCAAATAAAGTTCATTAACAAATTAACTATAAAATTAAAAAAATTCAACATTTTCCCAATTTAGGTATTAAATTAAAAAAAATATCAAGAATAAAAACCTTTTTCTATGAACCTCTCTATCTCTTGTCATTTTAGAAGTTTTATCAATTATTATATAATTTCCCTTTTTTTTCTAAAATTCTAATATAATATTAATTAAACAAACATTTATTAGTTATATTTTTAGAAACCATATCATAACTTGTCTCTTGCATTTTACTCTTTTTTATCTTTAGAATCTGTTTCAGAAATTTCAGATTTTCCAGGAAAAATTTCTTCAAGAGTTTTAGAACCTTGTTTAATAATTTTAAGATTTATTTGTGAAATAGCTTTTGAGATGATTTCTCCCCTTAAAGTTTTTCTCAATCTCAAACCTTTTGGTTTGCTATTACTTCGTTTTTTCTTTCCTTCTTTCTTTGGATGCTTCTTCATACCTCTTCCATAAGTCAGCAAAACCTTTTTTAGTCCAACACCTTCCACATCTTTTATTGCAGGAAACCCAGAACTATCACTTGCCCCAGAAATTTCAAATTCATAATCTTTTAAATCAGAATTTATTTCCTCCCCTTTAATTTTTTCATTTATTTTCTTCCCAATTATTAAAGGGGCCTCTGCTTCTAGTTTATATGTTTTCCCTGACTTTGTACCTATATTAATTTTAAATACCATTACTATTTATTGAAGAAGGGGTTTTTAAAGTTTATTAGTTGTTTTTATTGTTGTATTAATGAACATTCTTTTTTAATTAAGTATGCACTTATTTTCTATCCTTCATTTTTCTATATTTTTTATCTTTTATCAGAAATAAATCCTCTTTGAAAAAAATGATGTGTAAGAGTATATCAGGATGAAAATAAATCATAAACAATAAATTGTTCCCCTACTCCCAAAAAACAGAATTAGCCACCTCTTTTCTTCTTTTTCAATTATTGCCCTAAAATTTCCCACTCGAATTCTATATTGTTCTCCCCGTCCAACCATTTTTTTAATATCAAGAGTTTCGCTTTTCTTTAATTTCTCAAAACTTTCAAAGAATTTATTTTGAATAAATATTGGCAATTTTTTGAAGTCTTTTTTTGCCCGATTTGTAAATTCAACTTTCATTTTTCTTGCCAAATCCCAATTCTTTTTTCACTTCTTCTAAAGAAAAAGTTTTGCCATGTTTTGCATCTCTTTTTGATTCTTCAATTGCTTTTTTTGTTTCAGGAGAAAACTCTAAATAAGGTTCAAGCAAATCCCACATAATTTCTTCGTATGATTGGTTTGTCAAATTTTTAATTGTTTTTAGGGCCTTTACAAAATCTTGGCTCACTTTTATTGTTGTTTCCATACTTTAAGTATACTTTAAGTATATTTAAACATTTCTATAATAATGCAATAAAAAGAAGATATAACCTTTTTATAGATTATTATAATAAAATTAATAAAAAAATTCGTTCTAATTATTTAAATAATCTTTTAATTGCTTAAAGGTATATGCTTCTTCATACCTCTTCCATAAGTCAGCAAAACCTTTTTTAGTCCAACACCTTCCACATCTTTTATTGCAGGAAACCCAGAACTATCACTTGCCCCAGAAATTTCAAATTCATAATCTTTTAAATCAGAATTTATTTCCTCCCCTTTAATTTTTTCATTTATTTTCTTCCCAATTATTAAAGGGGCCTCTGCTTCTAGTTTATATGTTTTCCCTGACTTTGTACCTATATTAATTTTAAATACCATTACTATTTATTGAAGAAGGGGTTTTTAAAGTTTATTAGTTATCTTTTAGGTTTCTCAAATCTTATTTTTCTATTCTTAGTATCATAGACTATAACACTTATTACTCTAGACTCCTCATAATCAATAGATTCATCTCTAAGGGCATCTATATGTCGCCTATGCTTTTCAGTATTCATATGTTGCCTATATCTTTCAGGATCTGTAGATCTTAAATGTTCTTGATAAGCAATTTCTGGAAACATTCTTTCAAATCGCCTTGCAACTTTATGAGGATTATATTCTATAAGGTTATGATTATCCATATAAAGAAAGATGTAATAATATTATTTATATCTTTTGATTAATCTTTTATTATCCTTTACATATTTTCTTATCATTGTCCAGGCATACATCTCTTCTCCACTAACTGCCTCTCCTTTTTCTCTTGATTTTGATTCAAAATGAAAGCCCTCTTTTTTCTTGGTGTATTTCATAACAAATCCAGTTGGTTCTATTGTTTTTATTATTTCAAGACATTCTGTAAATTCTTTTCCTTCTTTTGTTGGAAGAACAAAATCATCACTTATAACCATCACTCCAGGTCTATTTGTTAATATTAATCTTTCTTTTTCTGTAAATTCATACACAAGTATATTTCCTAATTCCATACCTCTCTAAAAAATTAGATTTTTTAATTATTATTGTTATTAATCTCTTATAAATCTCTTATAAAAACTTCTTTATAACCACAATTATCTTTAAATATAATAAAAATCCTTTTTAATTTATGGACGACGATAAAATTACTGGTTTATCAATTTTAGGAGCATTTTCTCTTTTAAACACTTTTAGGCATACTAAACCTTTGATGGTTTATAATAGGGAATTAATTGGTAAATTTTTATATGAAAAACAAAAAGGAAGGGAAAATCTTTTTTTTGATATGTTTATTCCTAAAGAAACTAAAGAATATAAATTTTCCCCCCATTTTGACAGATGTTTATGGTTATACTCTTCTGATATTATTCCAGCAAATTTTCCTATAAGGGAAGTTCATCCTAATACTATGGGTTTTTTAAGAAAATTAAATAAAAAATCTTTAGAAATTTCCTTAGAAATTGGAATTGAGTTTGATAAAACTTTTGGGTGTGATGAAAAAGGAGACAAAGATTATAGAATAAGGACTGAGAAAATTAGAGCTTCTGATTTATCAGATGTAAAAAGTGCTAATTTATATAAAAAATTATTCGCCTTTTCTTGATTATCCAATAATTAATTTCTCAAACTCCCCAGTCAGCTTTTTTCTGTCTTTTTATTTCAGCTATCTCCTGTAAAAGATTCATTTCTTTATTTGAAAGTAAATCTTTATTTTCTTTGAAATTTTTAAACTGATTTGCTGAAAGATTAGAATATAAATTTTCTGTGTTTTTTAAAACTCTTTCAAAATTTATTCCTGGAATTGATAAAGCAATTTCCATTTTTTCAGTTGCTTCATTTATCGATTTATTCTCATACTGCAAATTTTTTACTTTCCCGATTTCCTCATCTTCTTTATTTATCAAGCGAATCCCAGAACTTAATTTTCCAATCTCTATTTTTACTCCAAAAATAGCTGGATTTGAGTTTCTAAAAACATATTGATTGAGAATTTTTATCTTGCATAATTTTGTTAAATTCATCATTCTTTTTTTCTCTATTTCCTTATGCTTTTCTTTTCTAAATTCAGTTAAATTTTCAATTAATTTATATATAATATCATCAGTTAATATTTTTATTGAATTTCTTTTAATTATCTTTTGAGCCTCTTCACTTATTGAAACATTAAAACCAACAATAATAGCATCTAATTCATTTATCTCAAGATTTGCTTCTGCAGAGATTATATCATTTTTATTCACATTACCTATCCCTGCTTTTACAATTTGAAGATTGTTTTGTTTTAATAATGTCAATAAAGCTTCAAGACTTCCTAAAGAATCTGCCTTTGCTATTATCCCTTTTTTAGATAATGCCCCTGAAATATTTTCAGAAATTTCTTTTTTAAAAATCCCCTCAATTTCTTTTTTATTCCCATTATATTTTAAAAAAGGCATTCCAGGATATACTAAATCAAGATTTTTTTCTGTTATCTGCATTCTTAATCCTGTTGAAGCAATTATTGAATCAACTGATTCAAATCTAGAGCTTAAAGCCTTTATTTTCTCTAGAACTCTTATTTTTGTAATTATAGCTTTCCCATTTATATCTGAAATTGCTATTTCATCTTTTTTAGATAATTTCCCATCATATAAAATTGCTTCTAAATAATTCATCGATTTTTCTTTTTTTATTTCTAATAAAACCCCTTTTGGTTCTTTCCCAAGAGTTAATCTGTCTTTTAAATATCTCTGACTTAAACCACAAATAACCATTATTAATTCTTGCAAACCCTGCTTTGTTTTTGCTGAACAAGGAACCAAAGCTATTTTTTTTGAAAAATCATCTATATTATAAAACAAATCTGCATCAAACCCATAACTATTCAAAGAAGCTATTAAAATCATATATCTCTCCTCAAAAATACTTTTTATACTCTTTTGTTGAAATTCAATTAATTCTTTTATTTCAGTTAAATCCTTTGAGGTTCTCCAACCTGAAATATTATCTATTTTATTCAATGCTATTACAAAAGGAACTTTATTCAACTTTAAAATTTGAATTGTCTCTGCTGTTTGAGGTTTTATTCCTTCATTTATATCTATAACAAGAATTGCTAAATCAGCCAAGCTCCCCCCTCGTTTTCTTAAGTTTGTAAATGCTGCATGTCCGGGAGTATCAATAAAAAGAAATCCAGGCATCTCAAGATTTAATCCTGTTTTCTCAATTAATGGGCAGGCTTTTTTTAATTGCTCTAATGGATAAGATGTAAAAGATATTTTCTGAGTTATCCCTCCTGATTCTGAATTTTGAACAGAGCTTTCTCTAATTGCATCAAGAATTGATGTTTTTCCATGATCTACATGTCCGCAAACAGTTATAATTGGTTGCCTAAGGTGTTTGACTATCTTCATAAATCTTAAATTAAAGTTAAAGTTAAAAAACTTTTGCTTAAACAGAATAAACATAAAAAATATACAATCTTACAAAAAATTATAATTTTTATATCAACCACGCAAAAGAGAAGTGTAATCTTTTAAGAAAAATTTATTTTTTTAACTTCATTACAATTATAAAAACAACAAGTACACAAATTAGCAATATAATTCCTATAAATAAAGGCATGTTTGAAAATATCTTTTCTGATATACAATCAATAGGACAGCTAGAATAATTTTCTTTACCC